>JBFHQA010000029.1:0-25026 GCA_041592455.1 Thiobacillus sp.
AGGATGTGGCCGGCCGCGATGGCCGATTCGAACGATTTCAGGCGGGAGTTGGGCAGGGAGCTGGCGACCATGCTCGCCACCCAGGCGCCGAAGGCCGCGCCGATCAGGGCGGTCAGCAGGATGGTGACCAGTTGCAGGTCGATGCCGGCGGGCGGAAAGAACACCGCGATCAGGCCGGCGATGATGCCGATGCCGCCGCCGACCGCGAGGCCCATTTCAGCGCCGTGCACGCAGTCGGTTTTTTGCAGGACCGAGGCTTCGTGCATGCCGTTGAGCGGCACGCCGTCTTTGGCCATGACCAGAATATGGTTGTCCTCGATGCGATTGAGCAGGAGTTCGTTGCGGATTTGTCGGGCGCTGACTACGTCCGGCACCATGAAATAAAGACGTCTCCTCATGATGGTCTCCTTTAGGGGGGGATTCACCCGGTACCTATGTTGATAGCAAACCCGGTTGTTTAATCAAGTCAGGGCTTATACTTGCAGGTGGGGAAGCCGGCCAGGCAACCGCTGCCGCGCAAGCGGGAGAGGAAAGTCCGGGCTCCACAGAGCAGGATGCCGGCTAACGGCCGGACGCCGCGAGGCGAGGAACAGGGCCACAGAGACGAGCGTATTAAGTTACGGTGAAACGCGGTAACCTCCATCCGGAGCAACACCAAATAGGCAGACGATGACGCGGCTCGCCGAGTCTGCGGGTAGGTGGCTGGAGCCGGTCAGCAATGGCCGGCCTAGAGGAATGGTTGTCCACGACAGAACCCGGCTTATCGGCCGACTTCCCCTCTTTCTTTTTATTTCATGCACTTAGGGGTTTTTTCTAGAACAAGAGACAAAACAACCCGCTAAGCATCGGTTTTTCCAGAAACTTATCCACAAGGCCAAACCACCCCTAAGTCATTGAGGCATAGGGGTTTTTTTGCGTTTGCCATCTTGACCCCCCCAAAACTATCCCCTATAGTGGGTGGAAGTGGTGAATGGTGGGAGAGGGTGGGAATTTCTGCTCCGCCAGGCACAGCCAAATCAATAACGGGGGAAGCATGTTTCGGGGAGTCGCGACGGTCAGTCTGGATAGCAAGAACCGGCTAGTGGTGCCGGCACGCTATCGCGACGCCCTCCTGGTCAACGGCGGGGGGCGCGTGGTGATCACGGCCGATCCCAGCCGGTGCCTGCTGCTCTATCCCCTGCCCGAATGGGAGCCGATCGAGAAAAAGCTCAACGGCCTCTCCGATTTCAATATTCGTACTCGCAGCCTCAAGCAGTTGCTCGTGGGGTATGCGCACGACATGGACATGGACAGTGCGGGCCGCGTGTTGCTGCCGCCGATGCTGCGCAAGTTCGCCGAGCTCGACAAGAGCGTGGTGCTGGTGGGCCAGGGCAGCAAGGTGGAGCTGTGGAACGAGGCGCGCTGGGAGGAGCAGGTGTCGCAGGCGCTGACCTTCAGCGACGATGCCTTGCCGCCCGAGCTGGAGGGGTTCACGTTGTGATGGCGACCGCCCATGTGCCGGTGCTGGCACAGGAGGCGGTGACGGCGCTGGCGATCCAATCCGATGGCGTGTATGTCGACGCCACGTTCGGTCGCGGCGGCCATAGCCGCATGATTCTCGACAAGTTGGGACCGGGTGGGCGTCTGGTCGCGCTGGATCGCGACCCGGACGCCATCCGTGCAGGTGCAGCCGTGGGCGATGCCCGGCTGACCTTGGTGCAGAGCGCGTTTTCGCGCTTGGGTGCGGTGCTGGATGAGCTGGGGCTGGGGCAGGTGAACGGAATCATGCTGGACATTGGGGTGTCGTCACCCCAACTCGACGACGCGACGCGCGGATTCAGCTTCCGCTACGACGCGCCGCTCGACATGCGCATGGATCCGGGCAGTGGACTGTCGGCGGCGGACTGGCTGGCAACGGCGGCAGAGGGGGAAATCAGTGAAGTCATCCGCACCTATGGGGAAGAGCGGTTTGCTAAATCGATTGCGCACGCGATTGTTGAGGCACGCAAAAAAGAAGCGATCCGCAGCACCGGACAGCTGGCGAACCTCGTCGCCTCGACGGTCAAGCGGCGTGAGCCGGGGCAGCACCCGGCGACACGCACTTTCCAGGCTATACGGATTCATATCAACCGCGAACTTGAAGAGCTGACTGCCGTGTTGCCCCAGTGCGTGGACAAGCTGAAACCCGGTGGACGCCTGGCGGTCATCAGCTTTCACTCGCTGGAGGATCGCATCGTCAAGCGCTTCATGCGCGACGAGGCCATGGGCGAGCAGGCGCCCGCGCGGCTGCCGATCCCGGCGGCGATGCTGAAGCCGGGGCGCCTGAAGCTGGTGGGGCGGGCGCAGCACGCCTCCGACGAGGAAGTGGCCGCCAATCCGCGTGCGCGCAGCGCCGTGTTGCGGGTGGCCGAACGCATGGGTGAGGCGACATGAACCGTCTCAACATCATCCTCGCGTTGGTGCTGGTGGTGAGCGCGCTGGCGGTGATTCAGTCGCAGCATCGCTCGCGCACGTATTTTGTGGAACTGGAACGCTTGAAAAAAGAAGCGCGCGCCCTCGAAGAGCAGTGGGGGCAATTGCAGCTGGAGCAAAGCACCTGGGCCAACCCGGCGCGGGTGGATGCGCTTGCGCGCGCGCAGCTGGGGCTGGTGCCGCCGCCCCAGGAGCGGATCCATGTCGAGACCGGGCAGGCAGGCACCCGGCTGGTGTCTCGATGAACTACCACTCCAGAAAACTTCTCAAGCTGCATCTGGCGCCCTGGCGCATGGCCACCGTGGGTGGCCTGTTGCTGTGCGGCCTGGTGGTGGTGGCCGGCCGGGCGTTCTATCTGCAAGGCCTGAACACCGACTACCTGCAGGGCAAGGGCGATGCGGTCGCCAATCGCAACCTCACCCTGCCGGCGCATCGCGGCCAGGTGTCGGATCGCCATGGCCAGCTGCTGGCGATCAGCACGCCGGTCGAATCGCTGTGGGCGCGTCCGGACGAGCTGAAGCTCTCGGATGAGCAGCAGGCGCAGCTGGCCAAGGTGCTGGGCATGCCTCCCAAGGTGCTGGACAAGAAACTGGCGCGCAAGACGCGCGGCGAATTCAGCGTGCAGCGCCCGGTCACGCCGGAACAGGCGGCGAAGATTGCGGCAATGGGCGTGCCGGGCCTGCACCTGCGCCGCGAGTTCCGTCGCTACTACCCGGCGGGCGAGGTGGCGGCGCATGTGGTGGGCTTTACCAATGTGGACGACCTGGGCCAGGAAGGCGTCGAGCGCGCCTACCAGGACTGGCTCGCCGGCCGTGAGGGCGAGCGCCAGATCATGCGCGACCGGCGTGGCAACACGATCCGCGACCTGGCGCCGATCAAGACGGCGCAGATGGGCGGCAACCTGGCGCTGGCACTCGATCTCAAGATCCAGTACCTGGCGCATCGCGAGCTGGCGGCCGCGATCGCCACGCACAAGGCCAAGGGCGGCAGCGTGGTGGTGCTCGACGCCAAGACCGGCGAGATCCTCGCGCTGGCCAACCAGCCCGATTTCAATCCGAACAACCGCCGCAACTACCAGCCGGGCCCGATGCGCAATCGCGCGGTGATCGATACCTTCGAGCCGGGCTCGACCATCAAGCCCTTCGTGGCGGCCGCCGTGCTGGAGCGCGGGATCTACCATCCCGACAGCGTGCTCGACACGCCCGAGACCTGGCGCGTGGGCAACAAGCTGGTGCGCGACGTCCACCCGCATCCGCGGATGACGGTGACCGAAATTATCCAGAAATCGAGCAACGTCGGCGCCGCCAAGATGGCGATGGAGTTGACGCCCGGGCAGTACTGGGACGTGCTGCACCGCGTGGGCTTCGGCCAGCTGCCGGGCTCGGGTTTTCCGGGCGAGACGGCCGGCCGCCTGCGCGATGCCGCCACCTGGAAGCCGGTCGAGCAGGCCACGATGGCTTACGGCTATGGCCTGTCGGTCAGCCTGCTGCAATTGAGTCGCGCCTACATGGCGTTTGCCAACGACGGCGAGGTGATGCCGCTGTCGTTCCTCAAGCGCGAGCCGCAGGAAGTCATTGGCGAGCGCGTGTTTTCGGCGAGCGTGGCGCGCGAGGTGCGCGGCATGATGGAAGCGGTGACGCAGGAAGGCGGCACCGGTACCCGCACGCGAGTGCCGGGCTATCGCGTGGCCGGCAAGACCGGCACGGCGCACAAGCTGGTCAACGGCCGTTACGCGTCGGACCGCTACCTGTCGTCGTTCGTGGGCATGGCGCCGGCCTCGAATCCGCGCCTGATCATCGGCGTGGCCATCGACGAGCCATCGGGTGGCGTGTACTACGGCGGCAGCGTGGCCGGACCGGTGTTTGCCCAGGTTATGGCGGCGAGCCTGCGCCGGCTGGGCTTGCCGCCCGACGCGCCCGAAACCGATGTGCGGGTCACCCAGGCCGATCCGTCGGCCAAGGGGGGAGCGTGATGGCCAGGCCAGAACAGCAGCTCAGCGCGGCACCGGCTACCCCGAGCGGACACGAGTCCGTGCCGCATATTCTCGAACGGCTCGGCATCGCGGCCGGCGAGCTGGTGGCCGACAGCCGCAAGGCGGCGCCGGGCAGCGTGTTCGTGGCCTATCCCGGCGAATCGCTCGACGGCCGCGACTTCATTCCCCAGGCGGTGGCCCAGCGCGTGGACGGTGTGCTGTGGGAGTCGGACCACTATCAGTGGGATCCGGCGCTGGCCGTGCCCAACGCGGGCGTGCCCGGCCTGAAGAACCGCATCGGCGAAATCGCCGCGCACGTATACGGCGAGCCCTCGCGCGCGCTGCACATGATTGGTGTCACCGGCACCAACGGCAAGACCTCGGTTGCGCACTGGATCGCGCAGACTATGACGTCGCTGGGCCAGAAAACGGCCGTGCTGGGCACCGTCGGCAACGGGTTCCCCGGCGCGCTCACGCCCGCGCTCAACACCACGCCGGATGCGATCGAACTGCACAAGCGTCTGGCGCATTACCGCCGGCAGGGCGCGCAGGCCTGCGCGATGGAAGTGTCGTCGCATGGCCTGGCGCAGGGCCGCGTCAACGGCGCGTCGTTCAACGTCGCGGTGCTGACCAACCTGTCGCGCGACCATCTCGACTACCACGGTGACATGGACAGCTATGCCCGCGCCAAGGCGAAGCTGTTCGGCTGGTCCGGACTGGAGTGGCTGGTGCTGAATCTCGATGACGCGTTCGGCCAGCAGCTGGAAGCCGCCCATCCGACCGCCCAGGTGGCCGGCTACGGTTTTGCGCGGGGCAGCGTGATCGGCGACAAGCTGCGGCTTACGCAGGCCGGCCTCGAAATGCACGTGCGCACCGACTGGGGCCAGGCGACGCTGCAGGCGCCTTTGCTCGGCCGGTTCAATGCGTCGAACCTGCTCGCGGTGCTGACTACGCTGCTGGTGTCGGGCGTCAAGCTGGACGACGCCTGCCAGGCGATGTCGGTGGTCACGCCGCCGCCGGGCCGCATGCAGATGCTGGGCGGCGGTAGGCATCCGCTGGTGGTCGTGGATTACGCACATACGCCGGACGCGCTGGAAAAATCACTCGCGACGCTGCGCGAAATCATTCATGGTGGCCGGCTCGTCTGCGTGTTCGGCTGCGGCGGCAACCGCGACAAGGGCAAGCGCCCGCTGATGGGCCAGGTCGCCAGCGACGGCGCGGACGAGGTCTGGGTCACCAGCGACAACCCACGCAACGAGGACCCGCGCGCCATCATCGACGACATCCTGGCCGGCGCCGCCGGCAAGGCCCATGTCGAGGCCGATCGCGCGCGTGCCATCTTCGAGGCCATCGGTAACGCGCATCAGGGCGACGTGGTGCTGATCGCGGGCAAGGGCCACGAGGACTACCAGGAGATCGCCGGCGAGCGCCTGCCATTCTCCGACGTCAGCGTAGCCAACAAGGCGCTGGAGGCATGGACATGAGCGGCCGAGCCTGCGCCGCTGCGAGCACCGCGAATGGCCATGGATGCCGACGCGCCCATGCCGGCTGCGTCGATGGCCTGACGGAGTCGCGGACATGAGCGCCATGATGCGTCTCTCGGAAGCCGCCGCCATGCTGGGGGTGCCGTTCGGCGGCCCGGATGCCGACGTGCTGCGCGTCTCGACCGACAGCCGTGCCATTCGTCCGGGCGACCTGTTCATCGCGCTGAAAGGCGAGAAGTTCGACGGTGGCGCCTTCGCCGCGCAGGCCCTGCAGCAGGGTGCGGTCGGCGTGGTGCTCGATGCCGCCCAGGCGCCCGAGATCGCCGAAGCGATCCGGGTCGACGACACCCGCCTGGCGCTGGGCAGGCTGGCTGCCGCCTGGCGCGACCGCTTCTCGATTCCGCTCGTGGCCGTGACCGGGAGCAACGGCAAGACCACGGTCAAGGAAATGCTGGCGGCCATCCTGCGGACCGAGGCAGGGACGGATGACGCCGTGTTGAATACCGAGGGCAACCTGAACAACGACATCGGCTTGCCGCTGATGCTGTTGCGCCTGCGCGAGGGGCATCAGTTCGCGGTGCTGGAAATGGGCATGAACCATGCCGGCGAGATCGATTACCTGACCCGCCTGGCCCGGCCCGACGTCGCCCTGATCAACAACGCGATGACGGCGCACATCGGCTTCCTGGGCTCGGTCGAGGCGATTGCACGAGCCAAGGGCGAAATCTTCGCGGGCCTGTCGGGCGCGGGCATCGCGGTGTTCAATGCGGATGACCCGCATGCCTCGCTGTGGCGCGGCCTGAATGCGCAGCGCTGCGTGATCGATTTCGGCATGGAGCAGGCCGCGGCCGTGAGCGGGGAGTTCGTTCAGGGTGAATTCGGGGGCCAGCTGAAGATCACGCTGCCCAGCGCCACGCTCGACATCTCCCTGCAGGTGCCAGGCCGGCACAACGTGATGAACGCGCTCGCGGCCGCGGCAGCGGCCTTCACGCTCGACGTCAGCAATCGCAGCATTGTCGCCGGGCTCTCCGGATTCGCCGGCGTGAAGGGTCGCCTGCAACGGAAGGCTGCGCTGCATGGCAGTACGTTCATCGACGACACCTACAACGCCAATCCGGACTCGGTGAAGGCGGCGCTTGCAGTGCTGGCCCAGCAGGCCGGCAAGAAGGTGCTGGTGCTGGGCGACATGGGCGAGCTCGGCGCCGATGCCGCCGCCATGCACGCCCAGATCGGCCTGGCCGCGCGCAGCGCCGGCGTGGACCGCCTGCTGGCGCTTGGCGAACTGAGCCGCGAAACCGTCGGCGCATTCGGCTCGGGCGCGATGCATTTCGAACGCATCCAGGAACTGCTGGCCGAACTGGAAAACGAACTCACGCCCGATACGACCGTGCTGGTCAAGGGCTCGCGCTTCATGCAGATGGAGCGCGTGGTGCAAAGCTTTATGGAAGAAGGACACTGACATGCTCTTGTGGCTGTTTCAACAACTAGGCCAGGATATTCGGGCGTTCAACGTGTTCAATTACCTGACGCTGCGCGCCGTGCTGGCCACGCTGACGGCGCTGACGATCTCGTTCATCGTCGGCCCGGCCGTGATCCGCAAGCTCACCGCGCTGAAGATCGGCCAGTCGGTCCGCAGCGACGGCCCGCAGACCCACCTGGTCAAGGCCGGCACGCCGACCATGGGCGGCGCGCTGATCCTGGTGTCGGTCACGGTCACGACCCTGCTGTGGGCCGACCTGAGCAATGAATACGTCTGGGTGGCGCTGCTGACGCTGATCGGCTTTGGCGTCATCGGCTGGGTCGACGACTGGCGCAAGGTCGTCGAAAAGAATTCGCGCGGCCTGCCCTCGCGCTGGAAGTATTTCTGGCAGTCGGTGATCGGCCTGGCCGTGGCGGTCTACCTGTGGCAGACCGCAACCCTGCCCGAGCAGACCGCGCTCATCATTCCGTTCCTGAAATACGCCACGGTCACGCTCTCGGCGGTGGGATTCATCCTGCTGACCTATTTCGTCATCGTCGGCTCGAGCAACGCGGTCAACCTGACCGACGGTCTCGACGGCCTGGCGATCCTGCCGACCGTGATGGTCGCTTCGGCGCTGGCGATCTTTGCCTACGTGGCGGGCAACGCGGTGTTTTCGAAATACCTCGGCGTGCCGTTCATTCCGGGCGCCGGCGAGCTGGCCGTGTTCTGCGCCGCGATGGCGGGCGCGGGGCTGGCCTTCCTGTGGTTCAACGCCTACCCGGCCGAGGTGTTCATGGGCGACGTCGGCGCGCTGGCGCTGGGCGCGGCGCTCGGCGTGGTCGCCGTCATCGTGCGGCAGGAGATCGTGCTGTTCATCATGTGCGGCGTGTTCGTCGTCGAGACCCTGTCGGTCATGGTGCAGGTCGCGTCCTTCAAGCTCACCGGCAAGCGGGTGTTCCGCATGGCGCCGATTCATCACCACTATGAACTCAAGGGCTGGAAAGAGAACCAGGTGGTGGTGCGTTTCTGGATCATCAGCATGATGCTGGTGCTGATTGGACTATCGAGCCTGAAATTGAGATGAGCGCGACCAGGATGAAACGCAGCACGGGAAGGTTCGGGGGAGACTCACATGTCGGCGGAGCCGGCATGTTATGGCGACACCAGAACCTGCCCGTGCGTTTCTGGATCATCAGCATGATGCTGGTGCTGATTGGATTGTCGAGCCTGAAGCTGAGATGAACTACGACAGCCTGCACCTTTCCGGCAAGAACGTCCTCGTCCTCGGACTGGGCGATACCGGCTTGTCGTGCGCACGCTGGCTGGCGGCGCGCGGCGCGGTCGTCAGCGTGGCCGACAGCCGCGAGGCGCCGCCGCAGGCCGCGCGCCTGAAGGAATGGCTGCCGCAGGTGACGCTGCATGCGGGGCCGTTCGACGATGCCGTTCTGCAGTCGGCCGACTTGCTGGTCGTCAGCCCCGGCGTGCCGCTGGCCGACCCGGCCGTCGCGCGCGCTGTCGCGAAGGGCATCGAGGCGGTGGGCGACGTGGAACTGTTTGCCCGCGCCATCCGCGCATTGAACACCCAGCGTGCCCAGTCTTCCGATTCGCACGGCCCGATGAAGGTGATCGCCATCACCGGCAGCAACGGCAAGAGCACCGTGACGGCGATGTGCGGCGACATGTGCCGCATGGCCGGCCTGACCACCTGCGTGGCCGGCAATATCGGCTTGCCGGTGCTGGATGCGCTGTACGAAATCGAGCAGGGCAACACGACTGCGCCGCAGGCCTGGGTGCTGGAGCTGTCCAGCTTCCAGCTGGAGACGACGTCCAGCCTCGACGCCGATGCGGCGACCGTGCTCAACCTGTCGGAAGACCATATGGACCGCTATGCCGACATGGCGGCCTACGCTGCCGCCAAGGCGCGCATCTTCAGCGGCAACGGGGTCCAGGTGCTGAACCGCGACGACGCCTACAGTTCGGGCATGGCGCTGCCCGGCCGCCGCACGGTCAGCTTCGGACTCGATGGCTGCCCCGACGGCGACCACTTCGGATTATGCGAGAACGAGCTGTGCCATGACGGCGACATGCTGATGCCCATTGCCGCGCTGCCGGTGGCCGGGCTGCACAATGCCGCCAATGCGCTGGCGGCGCTGGCCCTGACGCGGGCGCTGGATCTGCCGATGGACGATCTGCTGCGCGGCTTGCTGCATTTCAAGGGCTTGCCGCACCGGGTCGAGAAGGTCGCCGAAATCGACGGGGTGACCTATTACGACGATTCCAAGGGCACCAATGTCGGCGCGACCGAGGCCGCCCTGTACGGCATGGGATCGCGCAAGGCGGTGGTGATCCTCGGCGGCGACGGCAAGGGCCAGGATTTCTCGCCGCTCAAGGACGCCGTCGAAGCGAATGGCCGTGCCGTGCTGCTGATCGGCCGCGACGCGCCGCTGATTGCCGAGGCGATCGAAGGCTGCGGTGTGCCGGCGTATCCGGTCAAGAGCCTCGACGAAGCAGTGGCCGAGGCCCAGCGGCTTGCCCACCCGGGCGATGCCGTGCTGCTTTCGCCCGCCTGCGCAAGCTTCGACATGTTCCGCAACTATGTTCACCGGGCCGAAGTGTTCATCGCCGCGGTGAACAAGCTGGCGGGGAGGACGGCGAACTGATGCTGTACGCTGCGCGCGCCCCCAAGCCGAGCGGAGAGCTCGATTTCAGCCTGCTGTGGCTGGCCGTGGCCTTGCTGTCGATCGGCCTGGTGATGGTGTATTCCGCCTCGATCGCGATCGCCGAGGCCGCTCGCTACACGGGTCATGACGGCGAGTTCTACGTGCTGCGCCAGGGGATCTTCATCGCGATCGGCGTGGGGGTCGGCATCGGTGCGTTCCAGATCCCGATGCGGGTCTGGCAGCAGGCCGCGCCGTATCTTTTCCTGGCAGGCCTGCTGCTGCTGGTGGTCGTGCTGATTCCCGGTATCGGCCGAGAGGTCAACGGCAGCCGCCGCTGGATTCCGCTGGGATTCGCCAACCTGCAACCGTCCGAGCTCATGAAATTCCTCGCCGTGCTGTACGCCGCCGACTACACCACGCGCAAGGCCGCCTTCATGCATGACTTCAAGAAGGGCTTCCTGCCGATGGCGGCGGTGATGATGCTGGCGGGGGCCTTGCTGCTGCGCGAGCCGGACTTCGGTGCGTTCGTCGTCATCATCTCCATCGCGATGGGCATCCTGTTCCTGGGCGGACTCAACTGGAAGGTGTTCGCCGGACTGGTCGTCGTGCTGCTGATCGGATTTGTCATCCTGATCCTGACTTCGCCCTACCGCCTGCAACGCGTGCTCGGGTTCATGGATCCCTTCGCCGATCCTTATGGCAAGGGCTACCAGTTGTCGCACGCGCTGATCGCGTTCGGGCGGGGCGAGTGGCTGGGCCTGGGCCTCGGCGGCAGCGTCGAGAAACTGTTCTACCTGCCCGAGGCGCATACCGATTTTCTGCTGGCCGTGATCGCCGAGGAACTCGGCTTCGTCGGCGTGGCCATCGTCATCGCCCTGTTCGGCTGGCTGATCGTCAAGGCCTTCCTGATCGGTCATCGGGCGGCCCGGCTCGAACGCAACTTCTGCGCGCTGGTGGCGCAGGGCATCGGCATCTGGCTCGGCGTGCAGGCGCTGATCAATATGGGCGTCAACGTCGGCCTGCTGCCGACCAAGGGCCTGACCCTGCCCTTCCTGTCGTTCGGCGGAAGCGGCATCGTGGCGAACTGCCTGGCGATTGCGGTGCTGCTGCGGATCGACTGGGAGCACCGGCAGATGATGCGGGGGAAAACCTTCTGATGGCGACCGCGAACCGTACTCTCATGGTCATGGCCGGCGGAACCGGCGGCCACGTCTATCCGGCGCTGGCAGTCGCGGAGTCCCTGCGCGCGCGCGGCTGGGACGTGTTCTGGCTCGGCACGCGCGCCGGGCTGGAGGCGCGCGTAGTGCCCGCGGCTGGTATCGACATGGTGTGGGTGTCGATGGGCGGCATGCGCGGCAAGGGCGTGCTGAGAAAGCTGCTGATGCCGTTCATGCTGCTGGTCGCATTTGGCCAGAGCCTGCGCGCCATCCTGCAGCGCCGCCCCGATGTCGTGCTGGGCATGGGCGGCTACACGGCGTTTCCGGGCGGCATGATGGCCAGCCTGCTCAGCCGGCCCCTGGTGGTGCACGAGCAGAACTCGGTCGCCGGCCTCACCAACCGCGTATTGGCCTGCCTTGCCGACCGTGTGCTGACCGCTTTTCCGCAGGCCTTCCACGGCAAGAACGACAAACCGATCCCCTGCAGCAAGGCAGCCACCGAATGGGTTGGCAATCCGGTGCGCACCGATATTTCGGGCACGACACGGAGCGTGCACGAAGGACCGCTGCGCCTGCTGGTGGTTGGCGGGAGCCTCGGCGCGTCAGCGCTCAACACGCTGGTGCCCCAGGCGCTTGCGCTACTGCCGGTCGACAGACGCCCGGTCGTCGTTCACCAGTCCGGCCGCCAGCATCTCGAGATCCTGCGCGGCAACTACGCCGCAGCCGGCGTCGAGGCCGAGGTGCGCGACTACATCGAAGACATGGCAGCGGCGTATCGCGATTGCGATTTTGCGATCTGCCGGGCCGGTGCGATGACCGTGGCCGAGCTCGCCTGCGCTGGCGTGCCGGCCGTGCTGGTGCCGTTCCCATTTGCAGTGGACGACCACCAGACCGGCAATGCCGAATTTCTCAGCGAGGCCGGCGCGGCCTGGCTCATGCAGCAAAAGGACCTGACACCCGAAAAGCTGGCGGCCCGCATCGGCAGCCTGGATCGCGCCACGCTCGCCGAGATGTCAGCCAAGGCCCTGAAGCTGGCCAAACCCGACGCAACCGAACAGGTTGCCGATATTTGCGAGGCGCTCGCCCGATGAAGCACGCAGTCCGTCATATCCGTTTTGTTGGTGTGGTCGACGCGAACAGGGAGCAGGGTTCCCGCTTGCGGGATGCGACCGTCCGCGAGTGGCTCCAGATGCCGACAGGTGGAGCGATTGCGGGGGAGATGCAGTCATGAAACACGCCGTCCGTCATATCCATTTTGTCGGCATCGGGGGTGTTGGCATGAGCGGCATCGCCGAAGTGCTGCTCAACCTCGGCTATGTCGTCTCGGGTTCGGACCTGGCCGACAACGCGGTGACGAAGCGTCTGGCCCGGCTCGGGGCCATCATCCAGCGTGGCCATGCCGCTGAAAACATCAGCGGTGCCGATGCGGTCGTCACCTCGACCGCGGTGCAGGAAGACAACCCCGAAGTCATCGCCGCGCGCGAAAAAAAAATCCCCATCGTGCCGCGTGCGCTGATGCTGGCCGAACTGATGCGGCTAAAGCAGGGCATCGCGATTGCCGGTACCCATGGCAAGACGACTACGACCAGTCTCGTGGCCAGCATCCTCGGCGAGGCCGGCATGGACCCGACCTATGTGATCGGCGGCAAGCTGACCGCGGCCGGCACCAATGCCAAGCTCGGGCAGGGCGACTTCCTCGTGGCCGAAGCGGACGAGTCCGATGCCTCGTTCCTCTACCTCACGCCGGTGATCGCGATCGTCACCAATATCGACGCCGATCACATGGATACCTATGGCCATGATTTCGAGCGGTTGAAGCAGGCCTTCGTCGATTTCTGCCAGCGTCTGCCCTTCTACGGCATGGCGGTGCTGTGCGTCGACGATCCGAACGTGCGCGAGATCCTCCCGCGCATCACCAAGCCGATCACGACCTACGGCCTCGACGAGTCGGCGCAGGTGCGCGCCGTCGATGCACGCTTCGAACAGGGGCAGATGCATTTCACGGTCAAGCGCGAAGGCATGGCCGATCTCGACGTGGTGTTGAACCACCCGGGCATGCATAACGTGCTGAATGCCCTGTCGGCGATTGCCGTCGCCACCGAAGTCGGCGCGAGCGACGCTGCCATCGTCAAGGCGCTGGCCGAATTTCATGGGGTCGGCCGTCGGTTCCAGCGCTATGGCGATCTGCCGGCCAGAGACGGCGGCACGTATGCGCTCGTCGACGACTACGGCCACCACCCGGTCGAGATGGCCGCCACACTGGCGGCCGCGCGCGGGGCCTTCCCGGGACGACGCCTGGTGCTGGTGTTCCAGCCGCACCGCTTCACGCGCACGCGCGACTGCTTCGAGGATTTCGTCAAGGTGCTGTCGGAGACCGACGTGCTGGTGCTGACCGACGTATATCCGGCCGGCGAAGCGCCGATCGTGGCGGCGGATGGCCGCGCGCTGGCGCGGGCGGTGCGTGTGGTGGGCAAGGTCGAGCCCGTCTTCGTCGAGGGCGTGGCCGACGTGCCCGCCGCCGTCCAGGATCTGGCGCAGGCAAACGACGTGGTGCTGGTCATGGGCGCCGGCAGCATCGGACAGGTGGCGCCCACGTTGGGAGGGGCTCATGAGGCATGACTACCGGATGAGCGACATCGACCTGGGCGGAGGCGCCGGCCCGGTGCTGCGCGGTCATTTCCTCTACAACGAGCCGATGAAGAAGCACGTGTCCTGGCGCGCCGGCGGGGCGGCGCAGCGCGTCTACGTTCCGGCCGACCTCGAGGATCTGATCTGGCTGGTGCGCTCCGTGTCGGCTCACGAAGATATCCATATGGTGGGCCTGGGCAGCAATCTGCTGGTACGAGATGGCGGCGTCAGCGGCGTGGTCATCCTGCTTCACGGCGTGTTGACCAAGTTGTCGATCGAAAGCCGGATCCATGGCTTGCCGCCAGTGCAGGGTGATATCGAGTCCGCCCTGGTGTATGCGCAGTCCGGCGTGGCTGCACCCAAGCTCGCGCGCTATGCGGCCAATCACGACCTGGTCGGCGGCGAGTTCTGGGCAGGCATTCCGGGAACGGTGGGGGGTGCCATCGCCATGAATGCGGGCTGCTACGGCAGTGAAACCTGGGACAAGCTGGTCCAGGTACAGACACTTGACCGCAAGGGTCAATTGAACGAGCGGCTGCCAGGAGAGTATGTCACCGGCTATCGGCATGTGTCGCTGAAGCAGCCGCAACAGGAATGGTTCATAGGCGGCTGGTTCCGTCTGGAAAAAGGCGACGGCGCCGCGTCGCGCCAGTTGATCAAGGACCTGCTGAAGAAGCGTATCGCGTCGCAGCCGCTGAACCTGCCGAATGCGGGCTCGGTGTTCCGCAATCCGCCCGGCGATTTTGCGGCGCGGCTGGTCGAGTCGTGCGGACTCAAGGGATTCCGGGTCGGCGACGCGCAGGTGTCGGAGAAGCACGCGAACTTCATCGTCAACCTGGGGCACGCCACGGCGACCGACATCGAGCGCCTGATCGAACACGTTGAAGACACAGTGGAGGCGCGCACCAATGTGCGGCTGATCCGCGAAGTGCGAATTATTGGAGAGCGTCAGTGAACGCGAATGAAGTGAAAGCGCCGACTGCATCGGCGAAACAGTTTGGAAAAGTGGCCGTGATGCTCGGCGGCACGTCGGCCGAGCGGCCGGTGTCGCTGAACAGCGGTGCCGCGGTGCTGGCGGCGCTGACCCGACAGGGGGTCGATGCGCACGCCTTCGATCCCGCCAACCGCAACCTGGGCGATCTGATCAGCGGCGAATTCGACCGCGTGTTCATCGCCTTGCACGGTCGCTACGGCGAGGACGGCTGCATGCAGGGCGCGCTCGAACTGCTGGGCATTCCCTATACCGGCAGCGGCGTCATGGCCTCGGCGCTCGGCATGGACAAGTGGCGCACCAAGCTGCTGTGGCGGGCGGCCGGATTGCCGACCGCAGACTGGGAAATCCTCACGCCCGGCAGCGACTTCGATGCGGCCGAAAAGCGCCTCGGCCTGCCGATTTTCGTCAAGCCGGCCCGCGAAGGCTCCAGCATCGGCATGAGCAAGGTGACCGAGCGCGGCACCCTGAAAGTCGCCTACGAAGCCGCGGCCGAGCACGACCCGCTGGTGCTGGCGGAAAAATTCATCGATGGCGCGGAATTCACCGTCGGCATCCTGGGTGATTCCGCGCTGCCGCTGATCCGCCTGGAGCCCGCCAAGGACAAGGACTTTTACGACTTCGAAGCCAAATACCTGCGCAACGACACCCAGTATCACTGCCCCGCCGGCCTGATCGACTCGCAGGAAATGGCGCTGCGGCAACTGGCGCTGGAGGCCTTTCGCCTGATCGGCGGCCGAGGCTGGGGGCGGGTCGACGTCATGCTGGACAGCCTCGGCAATCCCTACCTGCTGGAGGTGAACACCTCGCCCGGCATGACCGACCACAGCCTCGTGCCCATGGCGGCGCGTGTGTCAGGCCTGGAATTTGACCATCTTTGCATGAAGATCCTGGAGCAGACTCTGTGATCCTGGAAACCGCAGTTGACCGCTCAAAATGTTATGGGATATCCATGAATAGCAACTTGTTTGCCTTCGGTCAGGTTCATTATCGAGCCGGGGTTCGCTACGCAACCGCTGGCACGCCTGATCGTGCGCCTGACTTTGTCGCTCGTCGTTGCAGACCTTGGTCTGCTGCCTCCTCGCTTCGCGCCAGCCACGCGCTCAGACGCGCCATCGGATGCGTCCAACTACGGTTCCCAGGATGACCTCGCCCGAACTCGCCGCCCATCCGCTGTGCCAGCTCGCCCGCGTGCTGACCTGGGGCGCGCTCGGCCTGCTGGCGTATGGCGCGACCAGCTGGCTGGTGGCGCAGCCCTGGTTTGCGCTGAAGACGCTCGAAGTGAAGACGCCGACTGCCCACGTGACCGAGGCACAGATCCGCCTGGTGGCGGAGCGACGCGTGCGTGGGACCTTTTTCACCGTCGATCTGGACCAGGTGCGGACCAGCCTGGAGAAACTGCCCTGGGTGCGCGAGGCGCGGGTCGAGCGACGCTGGCCGGATACGCTGGTGGTGTCGCTGGTCGAGCACGAGCCGCTGGCGCGCTGGAACGACAACGCGCTGATCAGCCAGGCGGGCGACGTTTTCGTGGCGGCTGTCAGCCAGCCCTTGCCTCGCCTGTCGGGGCCGGAGGGAAGCGGTTCCCAAGTCGTGACGGCCTATCTCAAGTTCCAGAAGGCGCTGACGCCGCTGGGGCTGACGATCAGCGAATTGCGGCTCACGCCGCGGCATGCCTGGCGCATTCGCCTGGAGGACGGCATGCAGCTGGCGCTCGGACGCGAGCAGACCGACGCCAGGCTGGCTCGCTTCGTCGCTATGTATCCGCGCCTGTTCGCAGACCAGCCAGGCGACACGGGCCTGGTCCAGGCCGGACTCTCTGCATCAGAACCGGCACCAGCCGTACCGCTGGCGCCTTTGACCGTCGATCTGCGTTATCCCGACGGATTCGCAGTCCGGATGCCGAACGGGGCATCCCCATTCAAACCGAATGCTTCATGAGTGCCATGCAATCAATATGAGTAAGCCAAGAGATCCCAAAAACCTGGTTGTCGGACTGGATATCGGCACCTCCAAGATCGTCTGCATCGTCGCGGAAATCAACGAGGAGGGCATGCTCGAAGTCATCGGCATGGGCACCCATCCCTCGCGCGGCCTGCGCCGCGGCGTGGTGGTGAACATCGAAGCGACGGTCAACGCCATCCAGCGCGCGCTGGAAGAAGCCGAACTGATGGCCGACTGCAAGATCCGCGAGGTCTATACGGGCATTGCCGGAAGCCACATCAAGAGCTTCAACTCGCACGGCATGTTCGCGATCAAGGACAAGGAAATCAGCCAGATGGACGTCGACCGCGTGGTGGAAACTGCGCGCGCGGTCAACATCCCGACCGACCAGCAGGTGCTGCACACGATTCCGCAGGAGTTCATCGTCGACGGCCAGGAAGACGTGCGCGACCCGCTCGGCATGAGCGCTGTGCGGCTGGAGGTCAAGGTGCACATCGTCACCGGTGCGGTGTCGGCCGCGCAGAACATCATCAAGTGCGTGCGCCGTTGCGGCCTCGAGGTCGACGACCTGGTGCTGCAGCCACTGGCCTCTGCCATGGCGGTGCTGACCGAGGACGAGCGGGAGCTTGGCGTCTGCCTGGTCGATATCGGCGGCGGCACCACCGATATCGCCGTGTTCACCAACGGCGCGATCCGCCATACCGCTGTGATCCCGGTGGCCGGCGACCAGGTCAACAACGACATCGCAGTGGCCTTGCGTACGCCGCCCAAGGAAGCCGAGGACATCAAGGTGCAGTACGGCTGTGCGCTGCGCCAGCTCGCCGATGCGCGCGACATGATCGAGGTGCCCGGCATCGGCGATCGGCCGCCGCGCACGCTGTCCCGGCAAACGCTGGCCGAATTCATCGAGCCGCGCATGGAGGAGCTCTACTCGCTGGTGCAGGCCGAACTGCGCCGAAGCGGCTTCGAGGAACTGTTGTCGTCCGGCATCGTCATCACCGGCGGTTCGGCAGCGATGCAAGGCATGGTCGAGCTCGGCGAGGAAGTATTCCACATGCCGGTGCGGCTGGGCTGGCCGCGCTACGAGGGCGGCCTGGCCGAGGTCATGCACAACCCGCGCTATGCCACCTGCATGGGCCTGCTGATGGCCGGCCTGGAGGCGCGGGGGCGCGACGCGCCGAAGCTGTCTGGCAGCGGTTTCAAGGACATTTTTGAACGCATGAAGAGCTGGTTCAAGGGGAATTTCTGACGTCGCGAATAGCACGGCGTTGAAACAGGATTTGGTGGTAGTGCCCGGTGTCAGGAGGTATCGAGGCAGACACGCCAAAGGATTTTGAGTGTGGTTTTTTGATTGGGCAAAAGAGGAGAGCAATATGTTTGAACTGATGGATGTGGATACCCAGGATGCAGTGATCAAGGTGATCGGCGTGGGCGGCTGCGGCGGCAACGCGGTCGACCACATGATCGAGTCAGGATTGAATGGCGTGGAGTTCATCGCCATCAACACCGACGCGCAGGCGCTCAAGCGCAACCAGGCCAAGCTGCAGCTGCAGCTGGGCAACGGCGTGACCAAGGGCCTGGGCGCAGGCGCCAACCCCGAGGTTGGCCGTGAAGCCGCGCTGGAAGACCGCGAGCGCATCGCCGAGATGATCGACGGCGCCGACATGCTGTTCATCACCGCCGGCATGGGCGGCGGCACCGGCACCGGCGCGGCACCCGTGGTGGCCGAAGTCGCCAAGGAACTCGGCATCCTGACCGTGGCCGTCGTCACCAAGCCCTTCATGTTCGAAGGCAAGCGCGTGCGCGCCGCCAACGCCGGCATCGAGGCGCTCTCCCGTCACGTCGATTCGCTGATCATCATCCCCAACGAGAAGCTGATGCAGGTGCTGGGCGACGACGTGTCGATGCTCGACGCCTTCAAGGCGGCCAACAACGTGCTGCACGGCGCGGTCGGCGGCATTGCCGAAGTCATCAACTGCCCCGGCCTCGTCAACGTCGACTTTGCCGACGTGCGCACCGTGATGAGCGAAATGGGCATGGCGATGATGGGTTCGGCGCAGGCCAGCGGCGAGAACCGCGCCCGCATCGCCGCCGAGCAGGCCGTCGCCAGCCCCCTGCTGGAAGACGTCAACCTGGCCGGCGCACGCGGCGTGCTGGTCAACATCACCGCATCGTCCACCGTCAAGATGAAGGAAATCCACGAGGTCATGAACACCATCAAGGCGTTCACCGCCGAGGAAGCCAGCGTCATCGTCGGCCAGGTGCTCGACGACAACATGGAAGATGCCCTGCGCGTGACCATGGTCGCCACCGGCCTGGGCAACCCGGTCAAGCACCAGCAGCCCAAGCCGATGCAGATCATCCGCACCGGGACCGACGACGCCCCGATGATGGTCGGCGGCAGCGAGGAACTGCCCAGCGTGATGACCAGCCGTCGCAGCCGTACCATCCAGGCCATGTCGGATTCCGGCATCGACACGCTCGATATCCCGGCATTCCTGCGTCGCCAGGCGGACTGATCCGGCGGCTGGAACTGCCCGGTCAGGCGGGAGTCCCAGAGGATCGGGTCTCCCGCCTGAAAAAGGAGCCGTCCAGGCTCCGGGCGGTTAAAATGCCAGGATGATCAAGCAACGCACACTCAAAACCCCCGTCCAAGCCACGGGCGTGGGACTGCATTCAGGCGTCAAGGTCGAGATGACCTTGCGCCCGGCTGCGCCCGATACCGGCATCGTGTTTCGCCGGATGGACCTGGCGCCGCCCGCCGAACTCAAGGCCGACCCCTATCTGGTGACCGACACCCGGCTGTGTTCGATGCTCGAGTCCGGTCCGGCAAAGGTGTCCACGGTCGAGCACCTGATGTCTGCGCTCGCAGGCCTCGGCATCGACAACCTGCTGGTGGATCTCACCGGCCCCGAAATTCCGATCATGGACGGCTCCTCGGCGCCGTTTGTGTTCCTGCTGCAGTCTGCCGGCATCGTCGAGCAGGATGCCGCGAAGAAATACGTGCGCATCACCCGGCCGATCGAAGTGCGTGACGGTGACAAATGGGCGCGCTTCGTGCCGCACAACGGCTTCAAGATCGAGTTTACGATCGACTTCAAGCACCCGGTGTTCGACAAGAGCGGCAAGACCGTCAGCATCGACTTCGCCGACAACGCCTACACCAAGGAAGTGGCGCGCGCCCGCACCTTCGGCTTCATGCACGAGGTCGAATACCTGCGCAACCAGGGCCTGGCGCTCGGCGGTTCGCTCGACAACGCCATCGTCATGGACGAGTTCCGCGTTCTGAACCAGGACGGCCTCCGCTACGACGACGAGTTCGTCAAGCACAAGGTGCTCGACGCCATCGGCGATCTGTATCTGCTCGGCTATCCCATCATCGGCGCCTTCGAGGCCTACAAATCGGGTCACGCGCTCAACAATGCGCTGCTGCGCGAATTGCTGCAACACCAGGAGTCGTGGGAGTTCGTCAGCTTCAAGCACGACGAAGACGTCCCGCCGGCCTTCCTGCGCCTGCATCCGCTCACGGCATGATCGTCGTCCGCCTGATGATCGTCGCCCTGCTGGTTGCAGTGGTGGCGCTCGGGCTGGCATGGCTGTTTACCGGCAACCGCGTGTATCTGCGTCATATCGGCCGTGTGCTGCGTTTCGCGCTGGTGGTGGGCCTGATCACTGCGCTGGTCTATGTCGTCGAACGCCTGGTCCTGCGCTGAGGCGACCTGAGAATCGCCCTGTTCGACGGGGCTCGGCAGGCCGCCATTGCTGTTGCCAGTGGGCACCAGCATGAACGGCACTCCAATAAAAAACGGCGGCACGAGCCGCCGTTTTCAAGTCCAGCCTGATGCCTGTCAGGCGGATTTCCTGCGGCGCATCGCACCGAGTCCAGCCAGGCCAATGCCCAGCAACGCAAGCGAAGCCGGCTCCGGCACGTTGTTGGCCACGCAACCCGGCAGGTTGGGGTTGGTATCGCAAACGTTGCTTCCGCCAGTAAATCCGGCAAGCAGGAACGCGCGAATGTTCTCGAACTGATCGCCATTGAAGTTCGAAACCAGCGAGGGCTGGCTGTTGATGTCTCCATAGATCACCAGACGACCGGCGTTGTTGACCAGCACATCAGGGCCCCAGGCGGCCGCGGTGCAAATCTGCGGGGAACCCGAGCCGATGAAGCAGGCATCGCTGAGCACGCCGCCGGTGGGCTCGACGCGGCCCGGGCCGCTGTGTTGTGCGGTCTGGCCCCGGATGTCGTTGGGGGTGGTCAGGATCGTGGTGGGGCTGTTGGAAAACTGATGGCCGAACACGTCGGTGCCGAGGTTGCCGACCAGCAGACCGGTGTCGCCTGTCAGGGCGCGTCCGACGACCTGGATGTCATTGTTGTGCGTATCGCAGCACGGGCGTTCGGCAGTCAGGAACAGTCCACCGTTACCGTTCACGTAGTTGATCATGCGGGTTTGAACCGCTCCCGGGATGGCGGCGAAAATATCGCCTTCCCAGACGACATCCGAAGTGAAGATCGAATCCAGCTGGGCGCTGGTAAGGGAAGCCCAACCGGTGTTATATCGCGTCACCGTATCGCCGAAGGCAGTGAATTCCGACTGGATCGTGCTGAGTTCGCCGCGATCACCAACGATCGAAATGACCGCGGCGCTTGCCGCACCTGATGCCATAAAGGTAAACAGGGCAATGGCTGAGATGGTGATGGATTTTTTCATGGCGACTTTCTCCCTGGTGGCGATTTCCAGGGCTGCCCAACGGCTGCGCAGCTGTGTAACCCTGGTTCATGTTGAATTGTTTTGTGTCAGAGCATTTGTTATGCCAGTCCGTGGTTGATTTTGATAAGTGTCTGATTAATAAAGGGTAAGTGTCGTTGTATGTTTTGAGACAAATATTTATAAACGAAATCTGTAAAGTATCCCGACAGTTGTGTGTCGCACCTTCAGGCTGCCCGGGCTTCTGACAAGCGGTACCGGCAAACCTGAATACAGATGGTCGCTGGGTGGTTGTGTTTTCGTTGATCCGCTACAGATTCACGGCTTTCCTTCAAGCGCGGGCTTGTGAATGCAGCCGGGTGTCCGGTATGTTTCAGGAATCCCGTTCAAAAACATCGACCCATGTCCCTACCTGCTGACGTCCAGGCTGTCTTGACCACATGGATGACCCTGATCCGGGATCCGCTGGTGCTGTGGGAAATCGGGGTGCTGGCGCTGGCCGCAGCCGGCGCCTGGGTGGTGTACCGCGCGCTGAGCAGCGGGCTGGCCGAGCGTACCGAGCAAAGCGCGGAATATGCCGTGCGCCATCTGGCGCTCAAGACCCTGCAGCGCATCCTGCTGCCCATCAGCATGCTGCTTGGCGTCATGGCGGGGCGTGCCTTGCTGGAGCACCAAGGCATGCCGGTGGAACTGCTCAACCTCGCCGTGCCGCTGCTGCTGTCGCTGGCTTCCATCCGCATCGTCGTCTACTTCCTGCGCAAGACCTTCCGCCCCGGCCCGGCCGTCAAGGCCTGGGAAAGCCTGATATCGACCTCGATCTGGATCGTCGTCGCGCTGCATCTGCTGGGCTGGCTGCCGGCCGTGCTGGAGGGCCTGGATGGCATGGCGATGCAGATGGGCGAGAAGCGCATTTCGGTGCTGGCGGTCGGCAAGCTGGTGCTGGCCGTGGCGGTGCTGTGGATGCTGGCGCTGTGGCTGGCCAAGCTGATCGAGAACCGCATCAGCCGGGCCGAGTATGTGAACGCCAGCATGCAGGTGGCGATGGTCAAGCTCAGCAAGTTCCTGCTGCTGGTGCTGGCCTTCCTGCTGGCGCTCGATGCGGTGGGCATCGATCTCACCGCGCTGACGGTGTTCGGCGGCGCCCTGGGCGTGGGCCTCGGCTTCGGCCTGCAGCGCATCGCCAGCAACTTCATCAGCGGTTTCATCGTGCTGTTCGATCGCTCGATCCGGCCGGGCGACGTCATCACCATCGGCGACAAGTTCGGCTGGGTGCAGGAACTGCGCGCGCGCTATGTCGTGGTGCGCGACCGCGACGGCGTCGACCGGCTGATTCCCAACGAGACGCTGATCACCAACGAGGTCATCAACTGGAGCTTCGGTGACCGCAACGTGCGCCTGAAGATTCCGGTGTCGATCAGCTACGACAACGACCCGGAACAGGCGCTGGCGCTGCTGCGCGAGGCCGCCATGGCCAACCCGCGCGTGCTGGCCGACCCCGAGCCCGCCACCCGGCTGATGTCGTTCGGCGACAACGGCATCGAACTGGAGCTCAGGGTGTGGATCCAGGATCCCGAGTCCGGCCTGGCCAACGTGCGTTCGGACATCAACCTGGCGATCTGGCGTGCCTTCAAGGATGCCGGCATCGTCATTCCCTATCCGCAGCGCGATCTTCACATACGCACCGGTCTGGAGGCGTTGAAGCCGTAGCGAGTGTGAGGTTCGCCAGGCTTCCGAAACCGGGCGCTACGCGATCCTGAACAGGCGGATCGGCTGGCTTTGCCCCTTGAGTTCCACCATGCCGAGGTCGATCGCGGCGGCGGGCAGTTCGGGCAGGCAGTTCCAGATCGTCTCCGAGATCAGCAGGCGTGCGTCGAAGTCCTTGGTTGCCTGCTCGATGCGGGCGGCCAGGTTCACCGTTTCGCCGATCAGGGTGTATTCCTTGCGACGGTGCGTGCCGACGTTGCCGGTGACGAGCGGGCCGGCGTGCAACCCGATGCCGATCTGGGTCGGCGGAATCGTGCCGCTTTGGTTGAGTTCCTCGATGCGGTCGAGGATCGCGAGGGCGGCGTAATACGCGTGCGGGATTTGCCGCGCGTCGTCCGCGGGCGCGCCGAACACCGCCATGAAGCCGTCGCCGAGGAACTTGTTGACGATGCCGTCGTGGGCGTTGACGACGTCGATGAGGTCGCCGAACACGGTGTTGAGGTATTGCATCACTTCGTGGGGTGACTTGTCGCAGGCGATGCGGCTGAAGTCGCGGATGTCGAGAAACATGACGCAGGCCTCGCGCGTTTCGCCGTTGATGTCCAGGTTCTGCTGCAGCAACCGCTGGGCGATTTCGGGCGAGACATGCTGGCCGAATACGCTGATGGCATGGTCGCGTTGCTGGGCATGCTCCACCGACTGCTGCATTTCCTTTCTCAGGGAGATGGTCAGGAAACCCGCCAGGAAGCCGGTCGCCAGCAGGAGCGCGGCCTTGATCTGGTAGGTGGCCGGATCGGTGAGCATTTCCAGGCCCGCCAGCGGGGCTTCGTCGCCGACATAGACGTGCGCGATCAGCAAGAACTCCAGCGCGGCCACCAGACCGCTGAATGCGCTGACCTTGAAATTCAGATACAACACGGTCAGGAAGATGAACAGCGCATACAGCAGGGGGGTCGGCGAGGCCATGGCCTGGGCCGGCCCCATCACCATGATGAGCAGGATCAGGATGACGCTGGGCACGCTGGTTTCGATCAGCACGTTGACGTAGCTGAACAGCCAGCTGGGCAGCTTGCTTCTGGCCATCAGCCGGCCGATGCGCAAGCGCATGCCGAGTTCGTACAGCATCATGCCGCCGAACAGGATCAGCAGGGGCCAGAACAGCTTGCGGATCGGCTTGACCAGGGTGTCGGGCCAAGAGCCCGGCACATGCAGCACGATGAACAGCAGCGCGATCAACAGGCCGAAGACGCCCGCCGTCAGCAATGTGCGTTGGCGCTCACTGTCAATGATGCTGACCAGGATGCTGGGTTTTCTTGAAGAAACAGGCAGATGGATCGGTTTCATGGGGCGTGGGAGATCAGCCCCTGCGGTGGTGGCGCAGCAGGCGGCCCAGGGCTTCTTTCAACGGGCCGTCCTCGATTTCCGACTTCAGGTGGTCGAGGCCGTCGAGGGCCGCGGCGGGGACGCCCGGCTTGTCGACCGGGTGGGCGTAGCGCGGCAACAGTTCGGGGTGGACGCTGAGGCGTATGCTCGTCACCGCCACCCCGTTCTTGACCAAGCGGGTCGCCAGGGCGTCGGTCTGGCCGCGCAGGCGGCTGGCGACCGCGCCGCTGTCGCAGGCAAGGCTCAGCACGCCGTTGTCCAGCTGCATCACGCGGACATGCCCGGCGAGGGCGGCCGGCAACGCACGGTCGAGCGCGGCCTGGGTGCCGAGCAGTTCCCGCGCATGGCGGGCGACCCCCTGCGGGAGCTGGCTGGCGAGCAGGTCGGCAAGGCTGGAGGCGCTCATTTCCGGGTGGCCGAGGCGAAACAGGGGGGGCAGGCCGGTGTCCGGGCGGTGTCACGGCATGCCCCTGTCGCTATGCTAAAC
>JBFHQA010000030.1:0-24816 GCA_041592455.1 Thiobacillus sp.
ATGCGCGCTGTTTTTCGCCGCTGTAGCTCAGTTGGTAGAGCAGCGCATTCGTAATGCGAAGGTCGCCAGTTCGATTCCGGCCAGCGGCACCAACAAACAAAAACGCCGCTCTCGAGCGGCGTTTTTTCTGTCTGCCCGTCCCGGACTATACCGTCTCCACCCAGGCAATGTCCTCGATTCGGCAAGGCTTGTGCACGGCATAGCCCTGCGCGTAATCCACGCCGATTTCCCTGAGCGCCTCGAGAATTTGCGGGGATTCCACATACTCCGCCACGGTGCGCAGGCCGAGCGAATGCGCGATGTCGTTCATCGACTTGACCATGGCGTAGTCGCCCGGATTCTTCAGCATGTCCTTGACGAAGCTGCCGTCGATCTTGAGCGAGTCGGTGCGCAGGTTCTTCAGGTGGGAGTAGGACGTGAAGCCGCTGCCGAAGTCGTCCAGCGCGAACTTGCAGCCATAGCGACGGATCTCCCGGATAAAGTCCTGCGCGGCGCCATAGCTTCCGATCGCAGCAGTTTCGGTGATCTCGAAAGTGATCTTGCGAGTGGGGAAGCGGTTGCCGGGAAGCACTTCCTGCAGGTAGGCCATCACCTCGGGACTGCTGAGCGAGGTGGCCGACAGGTTGATGGCAAAGCCACCTACCGTCTCGAAGCTATCGGGGTTGTCCATGATCCACCCGAACACCTTGCGCAGCACCCAGATGTCGACTTCGTGCGAGCGCTGCAGCCGCTCAACGGCAGGCACGAAGGTCATGGGGTTGATGGCGATGCCGTCTTCGGTTTCGATCCCCAGCAGGATCTCATAGTAGGGCAGCAGGGACGACTCGGCGGAAATGGGCCTGACCTGCTGGCACCTCAAATGCATGCCGTTGCCGTTCAGGAAGGAGTCGATGCGCCCTGCCCAGTCCATCAGGGATTCCTGCGACTGCAATTGCGGGCTGGCCTGGTCGTAGACCTGGATGCGGTTGCGGCCCAGCGACTTGGCCGTGATGCAGGCCGAATCAGCGTGCCGGATGGCGTCGGATGGGGTGAACTTGTCGGGTGGATATTCCGTGATGCCGATATTGAAGCCGATGCTGTAGCTGTGCTGCTCGTGCTGGAAGTGGTAGTCCTTGATCTCGTTGAGCAGATGATCCAGCGCAAGACAACCGTCCGCGCGGCTGCAGTTCGGCAGCAGGATCGCCAGGGTGTCGTCGCGGAACGAGGCCAGGGCGGCGTCGTGGCCGACCAGTGCACGCACCTCGTCTGCCAGCGTGCGTGCGAGCCGCTCCACGGCCTCCACGCCGCAGGTGTTGTAGATCATGCGGAACTGGTCGAATTCGATGATGCCGACTGCATGAACCCGGTCTTCCAGTTCAGGAACGGACAACTGGTTCAGGCGATGCATGAAGCCCTTGCGATTGAGCAGCCCGGTCAGGGGGTCGATCAACACCTGATCCATCAGGTGCTGGTAGGTCTCGTCGAACAATGCGTTTTCCGAACGCTCGATCAGCGGCAGGTCGAAATCCTTGCCCGGTCTGGCCTGGCCGCCCTGCATGCGGCGCGACAGTTCGGCCAGCGTGAATTCCTGCTTGGCCGTGGCCGAGCGGTTGGCGAAGACGTTCATCAGGGGCGGCTGGCTGGTCCAGATGAGCTGCATGGGAACAGGGCGGCCATCCAGGCTGATATCCCACCAGTCACCGATCCGCAGCCGGTCGGCCAGCCTCGGATGGGCGCTGAGGGTGGCATCGCTTTCGCTCCTGCGGCTGGCCAGTCGGCCCGGCGGCACGTGCACTATGGCATGGCCCGGGGCGGATGCATCGGTCTGGTTTGCCAGGGCATCGCCAAGTTCATCCATGAAGAGCGACAGCAGGCCGGCGTCGACGCTGACGGTTTTAAGCGCATGCTCGATGTCGTTGAGCAGCCCCTGGGCATCGTCCGGCTCATTCGCAGCAGCCGTTCGATCGGGGCCGAGACGGGCCATCAGGCGATCCAGTACCTCCAGTCCGGCAGCAAAGGCTGCGCCCTGCTCGCCGCCCCGCATTTCCTGGATGACCAGGTATTGGCGCCACCCCGCATCCAGCAAGCGCAACAGGATGCCGGGCACATCCCTTCCTGCCAGGCGATTTTCCAGGGCGGCATTGACGCGCTTGCGCGCGGTCTTGATGCGGGACTTGCCTTCGCTCGATTCCTGCAGCCTCGCTACCCGGGCGCGCCGGTTCTGCAGGATCGGGCGCAGCACTTTCTCGAGGCTGTCGCGCGCCACTTCGAAAATGCCGGGGTCCTCGTCGGCACGGCTGCACACGCGGTCGACCAGCAGGTACAGGAAGCGTTGCAGCTTGGCGTCGAACAGCCGGCCCTTGTCGTCCGCTGCCACCGAAAACTGTTCGATCAGGTTGAACACCTGCCGGGCCGGATGATCCGGCGAATTGGGAAAGCTCGCATCCTGCAACGCCAGCTTGAGCAGCGGACGCTCCAGCCGCTTGGCCAGGGCCTCCAGGTCGGAACTGGGCACGAAGTCGGAGCGCGCCTTGAAGAACAGGTTCGAGGTGTTGTCGAGGATCTGCCTGTGGCCCGGGTCCAGGCGCAGGCTGCCCCCTCCGGCGGCAGCGATGCGCTCGACGATCTGCTCGGCCAGCGGCAAGGGCGCAGCCGCCGCACCGCCGCTTTCCTGTCCGGCGAGCGGCAGGCGATCCAGGATGGCCAGCAGTTCGGTCATGCTGACGAGCGGTTGCGCGGCGGCATCGGCAGCGGGGGCGGCCGGGATTCGGGAGGAAGCGGCCTGTCCGCCGAGCTGTTCCGCCGTCTGCTGCAGGCGGCTGACTACCGGCAATACCTGATGGCGCGTATTCAGGGCCGACAAGTCGTCGCTGCGATGCGCCGGCCTGCCTGCAGCTGTCTTGCGCGACACCTGGTTCAACGAAGACAGGATGTGATCGAGGCTGTAGTCGGCGTTTTCAGGACTTCTGCCGTCATCCGCCTGTTCCTGCTTGTACAGCGAGTTCAGCGAGTCGGCGATATCGGCCAGGTCATGCCGGGGGGCATCGCTGGACGCTTTTTCGGTTGTTTCAGCCTGCTTTTTCAGATTCCGGGCCGGGGCCGGCAACTCCAGGAAAGACAGCGCCTGGTTGAGTTGCTGGTACAGCTCGGGGCTGCGTTCCGCGACGGCCTGCCCCAGCACCTTGTAGAGCACCGTGCGCATGACATTGGAAAAATCCAGCACCTGGATGGCTTCCTGGAACGCGCGTGCCAGGGTTTCCGGTCCGTAGGGATTGCCTTTCCGGTCGACTTCCTGGCCGAGCAGCAGGCTGTAGCGCTGCTCGAATTCGTCGAGTTGGGGAAGGCAGGCCGACTCGATCTGCTTGATCACCGCAGACAGGTTGAGCCAGTCCTCGAATTCGCCTTCGTCAACCAGCGCCAGCTTGCCTGTTTCGGCCGGACCGCCGGCTTTGGCCTGGGCCTGCCCGGCCTGCTGCAGCCGTTCGCGGATGGCGCCGAAAAACGCTTCCTCGATATGGCTGCGACGCTGCGCCAGTTCCTGGGCGCCGTATTCGTAGCGAGAGCGCTCAAGAAAACTCAGTTCTTCGAGCCCGGCATCCGCCAGTTTCTCCTCTGCCCGCTGGAAGAATTCCTGCATGACGGTATCGAGGAACCCGCGGTAGCGGTTGCTGCATTCCAGCAGGGCGGCCTGTCTTTTGTGGGCGCCGAGACCGGGTTGCGCCGGGGCGGGGCCCGCCTGCCCAATCCGGCTGCCCGCCCCGCGCAGGGCGTCCAGTGCGCCATCGGGCATGGCCGATACAAACACGCCAATGCCGTTGGGCGATACGCGGGCCACGCGCCCCGCAAAGCGATAGATGCCGCTGCCGCTGCCGCCGAATTCCACCCCGACCATATGCCCGGCCATGATGGGAATGGCAGCATCGGGCGTGCCCTCGCCCAGGAACACGACATACAGGCCCGTCTGGCAGTAGTCGCGGATCTCGGACGGGATTGGCGCACTCTCGCCAAAACGGATCCGTGCGGTCTGCCGCGTAAGTCGCCTGACAAATCGCCGTTTCTCGGTATTGCCAGCTGCGAATGAAGGTTGGGGCATATTGTTCTTGAGTTCAATCAATCGTTACAGGGCCATGAACTGCCGATTCACAACTGCACTATTGTCATTCAGGCTGCGTCATTGCCGGCTCAGCCAGCCGCATCGGGCTCGCCCGACAACAGCAGGATCTGGCGGCGTGCATTATCCCGTAAATGCAGCGCAGCTTTCCACTCAGAATCATTACTGATTATCGGAGCATTGACGGCGACCTTGAGGCGGCTGAACCGGGGCCGGAGTTCGCGGCCCGGCAACAGGGTACGCGACCCGGTCAGGCAGACCGGTACGACCGGGCTGGCGGTGCGGGCGGCCAGCACGAACGCCCCCATGCGAAAAGGCAGCAAGCCGGGCTGGTGGCGAAAGGTGCCTTCGGGAAAGAACGCCAGCGACTCCCCGGCGCGCAGCCTGGCTTCGAGCGCCTGCGTGTCCTCGACCCCGCGCACGCTGTCGAAACGCTCGACAAAGGCGCTGCCGAGCCGTCTCAGCGGAATGGCGGCAAACGGGTTGTGCTGCAGCTCCTGCTTGGCGACATAGGCAAAGCGCGGCGGCAGCACCGCGACCAGCACCAGTGCATCGAGATAGCTGGCATGGTTGCACACGACGATCATCGGGCCCGGATGATCGTTCAGATGCTGCATCCCGGATGTCCGCGGGCTCAGTCCGGTCAGGCCCAGGGCGACGCGCGCGCACGTCCGGGCGATGCGGCGCCGCCTGGCCTGCCCGGGCATTCCGGCGATCAGGATCCAGGCCGGCGGAACAATGGCGAGAAACACGAGCCAGGCCCAGGCCGACCATGCTGCGCCGAGACTGACGCGCAGCCAGCGTCCGGCGCGACTGGCAGCGCCCGTCAGGGCCAGGTTGAGCCATTGCCGCCAGGGTGCGCGCTGCGTTCTCGACAGCGTGCCCGCTTCGTAGAGCGCACGGCAGGCCGCCCGCCTCACCTTGCCGCTGGAGGTCTTGAGCACGGTGCGGGGTGCGGCCAGCACGATGTCGTCGACCGGCACGCCCAGCAGGTCGACGGCGAGGCGATTGATGTCGCGCGGCAGGCGCTCCCGGACGGCGGGCATGTCGTCGCGGATTTCTGCCAGCACCACCAGTTTTTCGGTCCCGCTTCCGGGGTCGGTGGCCGGAAACACGGCCACGCCACCCCGTCTCACGCCGTCCAGCCGGCTGACGGCTTCTTCGAGTTCCTGAGGGTACAGGTTGTGGCCGCCGCGGATGATGAGGTCTTTTTCGCGCCCGGTCAGGAACAGTTCGCCTTCGGCGAGATAACCGAGGTCGCCGCTGTTGAGCCACTCGCCGTCAAAAAGGCCGCTGTTGGCCTCAGGATTGCGATAATAACCCTGTGTGGCCGATGGCCCGCGGAACTGCACGCGACCCTGGGTGCGTTCGGGCACGGGCCGGCCGCCATCGTCGACGATGCGGATGGCGTGGCCGGGCAAGGCCTGGCCGCAGGCGACGATGCGCTGGGCGAGCGGGTCGCTGGCCGGCGCGGGCCGGGCGATTCCGGAACGTGACAGCACGGCACGCTCGACCCGGTCGACCCTCGGCCCGCGCCCGAGCGGCGGGAACGCGAGCCCTACGGAGGACTCGGCCAGCCCGTAGACCGGCGTCATGGCGCCGGCACGAAAGCCATATCGGGCAAAGCGGGTACCGAATCGCTCGATCGTATCGGGGCTGACCGGCTCGGCGCCGTTGTAGGCAAGCCGCCAGCTGTCGAGATTCAGGCCCTCGAGGTCGCGGTCGTCGAGCTTGTTGACGCACAGCTCGTAGGCGAAGTTGGGCGCCGCCGAGACGGTGGCGCGGTGCGCATGGATGGCCCACAACCACCGGGCGGGCCGGGCAAGAAAGGCCAGCGGCGACATCAGCACGAGCCGAAACCCGACGTACAGGCTGCCCATGCAGGCGCCGATCAGCCCCATGTCGTGATACAGCGGCAGCCACGACACGAACACATCCCGCTCGGTGACGCCCGATGCCGTTGCCATCGCCTTGAGATTGGCCAGCAGGTTCGCGTGGGTCAGCATCACGCCTTTGGGACTGCCGGTGCTGCCGGAGGTGTACTGCAGGAAGGCGATGTCGCTTGCATCGCGCGCTACCGGGCGGAAACCGTCTCCCGGACGGGAAAGCTCCTCGACGGTGGCTACCTTCCGCAAGGCGGGACATTCCGCGCGCAGCAGATGGCCGAGCGCGCGCGCGCGCGGATCGGTCACCAGCACCACCGCCTCGGCATTGGCGACGATGCCGGCAATGCGGCGCATGTGATCCTCGATCTGCGACGGCCGCGCCGGCGGGTACAGCGGCACCGGCACGCAGCCCGCGTACAGCACGCCATAGAAAGCGGCAAAGAAATCGCGGCCGGTCGGCAGCATCATCGCGACGCGATCGCCCGGCGATGCGCCCTCACCGACCAGACCGGCCGCCACGGAATGTGCCTCGGCCTGCAGGTCCTGATAGCGGATGTCCTGGGTATGCTCGGTCTCGTCGTACAGGGTGATGTGCACCCGCTCGCCATGCCGTGCGGCGTGCCAGTCGAGCAGCTCGACGAGGGTGGACGCCGTATCCGGCGGTGGTCCGGAAACCGGCGCGACCTGCTCAGGACCAGTCTGCCGCAGGCGAGCCACGGCCGGGGCAGCCCGTCCCAGATGATCGAGCAGGTCGTGCGGCGACTCGGCCTCGATCATGGCCGAATCGGCAAGCCTGACACCCCATTCGCGTTCGATGCGCGCCAGCAATTCGACGCGGGCCAGGCTGTCGAGACCAAAGTCGCGTTCGAGGTCGTGATCGAGCTGCAGGGTATCGACCCCGTGCGCCCCTGGCCTCAGTTCGCGCGCCAGACTGCGCACGGTTTCGAGCAGACGGGCCGCGTCGTCTTCGGAAGAGTATCCCATGCCTTGTTTATAGCGCGCGACGCCGCCGGACGTGCCACGCGATCAGAACCAGCGCGAGCGCCGCCACGCCATGCTTGAGCGTATGGCCGCTGACCGCGCCACCGGTCGCATCGAACACCACACGGTCGCCCAGGTCGCCCAGCAGGGCCAGCAAATACAGCCCCAGCACGGCAAGCGGGGCATGAGCGCCGCTGTAGCGCGGAGGAAACCGATAAACCAGCCAGAGGACCAGCAGCATCGCATAGGCCTGCATCGCAAGGTAGGGACGCAGGTCGCCCGCGCCGCGCGCCTCGCTCCACCCCCACCAGGCCGCGCTGCCGAGCCCGGCGGCCAGCAGAACCGGCAGCAGTCGCACGCCGGCCTGCAGGCTGATGCGCTCGCCAGCCAGGGCGGCGATCCAGGTCATGAAAACCAGCATCATGGCGAGCCGGTCCAGCAGCAGGCGCGGGTTGTCCGGGGCCAGATGGTAGTAGCCCGACCCCAGGCCCAGCAGGATGGCGGCCAGGAACAGCAGGCGATAGAGACCGGCCTCGCGGGGGTCGCGGAACCGGCCTTGCCGGCGGGCGACATGGGTCGCCGCCAGGCCGATGACGCCCGCCAGCATGAACAGGCCGTTGGACAGCGTATCGAGGCAGCGCCGCACACCCCAGCAGGCCCGCTGGTCGGCGAAGGCGTGGTAGCCGGGCGGCTGCGCAAACGGCGGAAACTGCCACGCCACGGCCGCCACCAGCAAGGCGAGCAGCCACGGCATCCAGGCGCTGGCCTGTTGTTCGAGCGGCATATTCATGCGCCTTGCCCGCGTTCGGCCAGCAGCTGGTCGACCACGCGCCACAAACGCCACAGGTCGGGCAGGTCCTCGCGCCAGAATCGCCACGAGAACACGCTGGCCACGTTGAGTTCGACATGGCCGAGCACGCGGTGAAACAGGTACACGTCGGCCTGGCCGGGCGGCACGGCGGCGGCAAGCGCGAGGCTTTCGGGAAAGGGAATCAGGTTGTCCTTCCGGCCGTGCAACAGGATCAGGCGAGCACGCAGGCTGCTCAGGTCCTGCCGCGCCAGGTCGAGCCGGGCGATGTCTGCCCGCATGGCTTCGGGCAGCGTGGCGAAGAGCGCATCGAAACGCGCGGGATCGTTGTTGACCGCCAGCGCGTAAACTGCCCGCGCATCCGGGCTCAGTTCCGCGGCCAAGGACGCCAGATCGGCCCGGGGGTTCTCACGGCGCAGCGCCACCATGCGGTCGAACACCTCGCGGTCGCCCGCGCCGCCCAGATAGTCCAGGCTGGAATAGACCAGCACCAGCCTGCCGGTATCGTCCGGCGCCACGCGATGCCACGTGCCCTGGTGCTCGAACCAGCCGGTCGTGAAGAAGCGCATCGCACGCGGGAGATCGTGGTAGCCCCCGACTCCGACGATGAAACGCGCCCGGTCGCGAACATCGTCCTTCAGCGCCGCCAGGATCGCGGGGCCGACCGAATAGCTGAAGGCAAACAGTCCCGCCCGGCCATTCGGTGCCAGTTCAGGCCGGCTCGCAGCATGATGGACGGCATCGGCGATGACCTCCGCGTCCGAAGGCCGGATACGCAGGTTCCGAAACCCCTGGATATCGGGTGCCAGCACGGCGAAGCCGGCACGCGCCAGCGTGGTGGCGAAGGCCACCAGCCGGGCATCGTCCTTGCCGTGCGGCACCGCGCCCGGTACGGCGACGATGGCTGCGCGCGGACAATGTTGCGGCCGATCGCCCGGCCGGGCCTCGCATCCGACCAGCGTGCCGGGAAGATAGAGATCGGCCTGATGGAGACGGCCGTTGACCGAGTACGACACGGAAAGCCGCCGCGGCGCGGGGGTCGAGCGCTTGAGCCGCGAGTCGCCCGCGCCGGCCGCCAGGTCCTGCAGCACCTGCGCGGCCTCGTAGTGCCGCACAGGCGCGCACCCCGCAAGCAGGATCAGGAGCAGGCAGGCCAGCAGCCCCGCGCTGAAGTATTTTTCCTGAACGGCTCGCAATCCGGCGTCAGCCATGCGCGGCCGGCTCGGTTTTCAGCTCGCGCCGCAGGATCTTGCCGATCGGGGATTTCGGCAGGGTGTCGCGAAATACGATGTCCTTGGGCACCTTGTAGGCGGCGAGGCTGGACCGGCAATGGGCGATCACGTCAGCCTCGTCGAGGGCCGGGTCCTTCTTCACCACGAATGCCTTGACCATTTCGCCGCTCTTTTCGCTCGGCACGCCCACCACGCCGACTTCACGGATGCCCGGGTGCATCATCATCACGTCTTCCACTTCGTTGGGATAGACCTTGAAGCCCGACACCACGATCACGTCCTTGTAGCGGTCGATGAAGCGTAGCGTTCCCCGCTCGTCCATGGCGCAGATGTCTCCCGTGCGCAGCCAGCCGTCGGCGCTCAGCACTCGCCCGGTTTCCTCGGGCATGTTCCAGTAGCCGCGCATCACTTGCGGACCTTTCACGCAGAGTTCGCCCGCCTCGCCGATGGCCAGGGACTGCCCGGATTCACTACGGATCTCGACCTCGGTGGAGGGAATCGGCACGCCGATCGCGCCGGTGAATTCGGTGATGTCGAAGCGGTTGGCGCACACGATGGGCGAAGCCTCGGTCAGGCCGTAGCCCTCGATCAGCGGCACGCCCATGGCCTGCTGCCAGCGCTCGGCGACCGAGCGCTGCACCGACATGCCGCCCGCCACCGCAAGCTTGAGCGCCCCGGCGTTGGCCTGCCGGACCGCTTCGAACCCGGGCGCGTTGAGCAACAGGTTGTACAGCGTGTTGACGCCGGTGATGGCAGTGAAGCGGGTGTGCTGCAATGCCTTGATGAATCCCGGAATGTCGCGCGGATTGGTGATCAGCACATCGTTGCCGCCCCACTTCACGAACAGCAGCAGGTTCGCCGTCAGCGAAAAGATATGGTAGAGCGGTAGCGGGGTGATGACGATCTCCTCCCCTTCCCTGAGCGTGCTGCCGATCCAGGCTGACGTCTGCTCGACGTTGGCGACCATGTTGCCGTGAGTCAGTATCGCGCCCTTGGCGACCCCGGTCGTGCCCCCGGTATATTGCAGGAAGGCGGTTTCGTCCGGAGCGATCGTCACCGGCTGCAGGCGATGGCGCGCACCGCTGGCAAGCGCGCACTCGAAGGGGATCGCCCCCGACAGGTACCAGCGCGGCACCATGCGCTTGATCCGCTTGACGGCAAAGTTGACGAGATGCCGCTTCAGCGGCGGCAGCAGGTCGCCCACCTGCGTCGTGACCACATGGCGCACCGCGGTGTCCGCAATCACGTCCTCGACGACATGCGCGAAGTTTTCCAGCACCACCACGGCGGCAGCGCCCGAGTCGGCCAGCTGGTGCCGCAGTTCGCGCGCGGTGTAAAGCGGGTTGACGTTGACCACCACCATGCCGGCCCGCAATACGCCGAACAGAGCCACCGGATACTGCAGCAGGTTGGGCAGCATGATGGCCACGCGATCGCCGCGCTGCAGGCCCGCCTCATGCTGCAGGAACGCAGCGAAACTGCTGGACAGGCGGTCGAGTTCGCCAAAGCTCAGCCTTGCGCCCATGTTGCTGAACGCGGGCCGCTCGCGAAAACGCTCGCAACTCTGTTCGAACATGTGCTTGAGCGATGAAAATCGCTGGATGTCGGCTTCTGCCGGCACGCCTGGTGGGTACTGCTCAAGCCAGACCTGTTTCATGTCAGTCCTCCTGAGTGGCTAGCGTCCATGCCAGGATGTTTCCGCATGGCCTCATGACGGCGCGCTGCCGTCATCCGCCCGGGTTGATCAGCAATACATCGCACGCCGCAGCATGCGCCACATCCTTGCTGACGCTTCCCAGCAGCCAGTCCTGCAAGCCGCCGCCATGGCCGTGTCGACCCAGCACGACCAAATCGACCCGATTCTCCTCGATGCACTGGCAGATGGCTGCCGGCGCAAAGCCCGGCAGGATCGCGTGCCCGAGGGATTCGCTGTGCTCGATCGTGGCGAGCAATGCCTGCAATTGCTGCTCGGCCCCGTCGCGCAGGCGTGCCAGCCAGCCGGCAATGTCCACCTGGTCCAGTCTCGCCTTGCGCAGGCGCTGCTCGACCTCGCTGCCCAGCACATGCAGGATGTCGAGCCTCGCTTCACCGGCCAGCGCCTGGGCCAGCCGGACGACCATCTCCGACCCAGGCGAAAAGTCAACCGCCGCCAGCACCTGCCGGTAGGAGGCATCGGCCGGTTTCTTGACGATCAGCACGGGGCACCTGGACACTCTCAGCAGGCGCGAGGCTGTCGACCCCATGAACAGATCAACCAGCGAGCTTTCTCCGCGAGAGCCCGCCACCACCAGGTCTGCGGTGATCTCGTGCGCGTAGGCGGCTATCTCGGAATGCGCCCGGCCCAGACGATTGGCGGTGTGAACGGCCGTGCCGAACTGGCTGGAAAGCCCGGCTGCCATCGCATCCAGCCGGGTCTGCTCGGCTTGCTGCATGTCCTCGTCGTGGCGGGTCGACTCCCCGGATGCCAGCGACAGGCCGGGATAGAGATCCAGGGGGCGCACCACGTGCAGCAGGTGCAGTTCGGCGGCATGCTGCCTGGCAACGTGGGCCGCGCGATTGACGGCGCGCTCAGCAAACGCCGAGAAGTCGGTAGCGACAACGATCTTGCGGATGCTGGACATGACGGCCCCCATGAAAACGATGACGAACTCTCTTCATCATAGTCATCTACCGGGGCCAGGAAGGGACAGGCCGTCTACGGGCCTGTCAGGCCTTATTGGGATTCGTACTCGACGAAAGTGCGGTTCATGTTGGCCCGGTGCAGGCCATCGTAGTTCTCCAGATGCCTGAAGCGCGGCAACTCGGCCAAGCGATCCAGCGTGGCATTCAAGGGCTCCATCTCGCGGGCGGCGGCACCGACCTGGCCGGCCAGGAAGTCATAGTAATCCCCGGTGTCGCGCTGCGCCCGGGCCAGGTCGCTCACCCGGCCATGGCCGGGCACGATGTGCGCGGGCTTCAGGGCAGCCATCGCCTGAAAGGCCGCCTGGCCGTTCTTCACGCTGGACCACGGCAACACCCCCAGCATCCGGTCGACATAGACCAGGTCACCGCTGAACATCACGTTCCGTTGCGGCAGCCAGACCCAGGCATCCCCCGGGAAATGCGCGTTGGTGTAGGCCAGTACCAGCTTCTCGCCGCCCAGTTCCAGGGTTGCGGAATCCCCCTCCAGGCGTCTCGTTGCCGGCAAGGCCCGGGTACCCTGAAGGCGTTCCCCCAGGAATCGTCCGAGACCTTGCAGGTGCTGCTCTGCATGCTCGGCCTGGCTCCCGGCCGTGCGCCGCATCGCGATGATGTCGGCGCCCTTGCCTGCGAAATAGTCGTTGCCCAGCCAGCGATGATCCTGGCTGCCGGTGTTGACGACCCAGCGAACCGGCTTGTCGGTCACCCGGGCGACCGCGGCCGCAATCTTTTCGGCCCCGAGGCGACTGGCCCCGGAATCGATCAGGATCACGCCTTCTGCCGTCACGATGAAACCGTAATTCGCATTCAGCCCGTCGTTGTCGACGCTGCGTTGCCCGAGCGGTCCGACGATCGCGTAGACGATGCCCGTCACGCGCTCTGCCCGGGGCTGGTAGTCAGCATTGGCAGCCAGGGCAGACATGCCGACCAGCCCCGCAAGCACCCACTGGAAGAATCGTTTCATGCCGCCCATCCTTTCAATCAGTTTTTACACCTGCTTCATACCAGCCCTTGCTGTGGTTGACGATCTTCACCACCAGCAGCATCACCGGCACCTCGATCAGCACGCCCACCACGGTAGCCAGGGCCGCGCCGGACTGGAAGCCGAACAGCGCGATCGCCGCCGCGACGGCAAGCTCGAAAAAGTTCGACGCACCGATCAGGGCCGACGGGCACGCCACGCTGTGCTTCTCGCCCACTTTGCGGTTGAGCCAGTAGGCCAGGCCCGAGTTGAAAAACACCTGGATCAGGATCGGCACCGCCAGCAGGACGATGACCAGCGGCTGCGCGAGGATGGCCTCGCCCTGGAAGGCGAACAGCAGCACCAGCGTCGCGAGCAGCGCCACGATCGACGCATGCCCCAGCTGCGCCAGCACGGCGTCGAACGCCGCCTGCCCGCGCTTCAGAAGTTGCTTGCGCCAGATCTGCGCCAGGATCACCGGGATCACGATATAGAGCACCACCGAGGTGAACAGCGTGTCCCAGGGCACCACGATCGCCGACAACCCGAGCAGCAGGCCGACGATGGGCGCAAAGGCGAAGATCATGATGGTATCGTTGAGCGCCACCTGCGACAGCGTGAAGTACGGATCGCCGCCGGTCAGGCGGCTCCACACGAACACCATCGCCGTGCACGGCGCAGCCGCCAGCAGGATCAGGCCGGCCACGTAGCTATCGAGCTGTTCGGCAGGCAGATACGGCGCAAAAATTTGTCGAATGAACAGCCAGGCCAGCAGCGCCATCGAAAACGGCTTCACCGCCCAGTTGACGAACAGCGTCACGCCGATGCCCTTCCAGTGCGACTTCACCTGGTGCAGCGCGCCGAAGTCGATCTTCATCAGCATCGGGATGATCATCACCCAGATCAGCAGACCGACCGGAAGGTTGACCTGCGCCACTTCCATGCGTCCCAGTGCCTGGAACGGCGCCGGAAACAACTGGCCCAGCAGCACGCCGGCGACGATGCACAGCGCCACCCACAGCGAGAGCCAGCGCTCGAACACGCTCATCGGCACGGCGGTAGCACGTTTGGCGGTGACTTCACATTGTGCGCTCATCAGGTGCGCTCCATCCGGTTCACCGCGCTCATGCCAGCTTCAAAGCCTGCCTGACAGCGGCAACCAGGCGAGTGCGAATGTCGTCGCGCACCGTGATGAAGCTCTCCAGCGGCTCGCCGTGCGGATCGTGGAACGGCAGGTGGATGGCCGGGATCGGCTTCGGAAAGATCGGGCAGGCTTCCTTGGCGTTGTCGCACACGGTCACCACCAGGTCGATGTCCTCGTTCATCACCGCATCGATGTCCTTCGGATGCAGGCCGTCAGTGTTCAGCCCGGCCTGCTTGAGGGCGGCAATCGCGCCATCGGCCACTTTCGGTTGCGGCCGGGTGCCGGCAGACAGCGCACGCACCTGGCCGGCCAGGTCATGATTCAGCAGCACCTCGGCCATTTGCGAACGACAGGAATTGCCGGTGCACAGCACCAGCACGGTATGTTTTTTTTCAGCCACGATGGCTCCCTTGATTGAATGAAATAAAACTCAGCAGCCACCGCCCGCGGCCGGCTTGGCCTTGACCGGGATGCAGCTTGAAACCTTGGCCACCGCGGGTTCGGGCACGCAGCATCCGCTTGCCGCCTGGCCGCCGAATACCGGCACGCTGTCGAGCGTGTGATAGCTTTCCCAGGCGATGCCCTGCGGGTCGGTCGCCCAGTACTTGTCCGACTTGGCGTAGCAACAGGCCGTGCCCATCTCCTCCACCACCTCGGTATCCAGCTTCTCCAGGCGCGCGCCCATCTCGGCCAGTTCCTCGGCAGACTCGACCTGCACGCCCAGATGGTTGAGGCCGGGTGTGGCGCCGCGTGCCGAAATGGCGAAATTCACGCGGGGATCGTCGAGCATCCACTTGGCGTAGTCGTCCTTGACGACGGTGGGCTCGGCGGCAAACAGGGTTGAATAAAAGCGGATGCTGGCGGCCAGGTCGTCGACCGCGACGTGTACATGCAGGCGTTTCATGTGGACTCCTTTTCGGGTGAACAGGCCGGCTCGCAGGCCGGCGTACAGGGATGGCCGCCGCAGCAGTTTTCGGTCAGAAAACCCAACAGCGCATTCATCGTGTCGAACTGTGCGGTGTAGAAAACGAAGCGCCCTTCCTGCCGCGCATGCGCCAGATTGGCATGCGTCAGTTCCTTCAGGTGGAAGGACAGCGAGGAAGGCGGAATGCCGGTCAGTTCGGCAATCCGGCCGGCCGCCAACCCCTCCGGACCGGCCTGGACCAGCGCGCGAAACACCGCCAGCCTGGACGACTGGGACAGGGCGGACAAAGCGAGCACGGCATCATTTGTTTCCATGTTTCCATAATAGTCGAAATATGGAAACAAATGCAAGTACGCCGGCAACGTGCGCGCACGAAAATCTGGAATCAGACGGAATTAGCGAATATTGGCGTTGAGGCGGCGCATCAATTCCCAGACCGGCAGCGCGGTCAGGCCGCCGACGACGCCCGCCAGATAACTGGGCATGACGGCATTGAAGAGGCCCAGCCACAACCGGCCCGCCAGGAAGCTGACGAGCAGCATGGCCACAAGCACAACAAGCAGACGATGCCAGAGTTTCATGCGGATATCCTGCCCTGTGCCGTCGGGTTTACTGCAAGGTGTAGGCCGGCGAGACGTACTCGACCACCAGCGTACCCAATTGCTGGTTCAGCCCCATGATGGGCACGACGGCGCGCAGGCCGCCGGTTGCAGTGGGCAGGACCATGACGTCCTTGGCCTGCAGGTAATCGGCCGGATACAGTGCCGAAAAAGCCTCGGCCAGTTTCTTGCGATCGGTCGCCACGACGATCTTGCCCTCGGGATTGGCCAGGAGGGCCGATTCGAATCCCTGCATCTGGACCAGTCCGGTCAGGTATTGATCGATCTGGTCCAGGTTGGAAGCCATGAGTTCGCGTCGAACGGCCCAGGCCAGGGGCGCGCTGAACCGCTTGAGCGCGTCGGCGTCATGCTTCGCATGCAGTTGCCGCGCACGCTCGACCAGTTCGGTCCTGGCCTGGGCCTCCTGGGCCTGCACCTCGACCAGCTGCTTTTGAACGCTGCTGACCGCTGACGATTTCCACATATACATCCCCAAGACAACCACGACCAGCGTAATTACCAGGCCCAGCATGATCTTGCGGTTGGTATCCATGCCGGACGCCTTTTCGGCAACAGGGGTGTCGGTCGTATCCATGTTCAGTCTCTCCGTTTGGGGGCCAGGCGTTCAACGGACAAGGGTGGATAGCGGCTTGTCCGCACTGCCATGATCGACATCGTGCATCTGCTCGATCAGCAACGCAAGATCCTGGTTCAGTCTTTGCAGGACTTCTTCCGGCAGGCTATCCAGCGCATGAGGCACCAGGCCGGTCAGGGGCCTGGGCGCCTTCCCCAACACGGCCTGCCCCTTGGGCGTCAGGTTCAGGTTGACCACCCGTCGGTCATCCTCGCAACGCAGGCGTTCGACCAGGTCGGCCTTGGCCAGTTTGTCCAGCATGTTGCTGACGGTCGACACATGCACGGACAGGGTTTCGCTCAGGCGCGAAACCGTAATGCCGGGCGTGTCGGCAATGGCTGAAAGAATCCAGACCTGGGCGCCGGACACGCCGCACGCTTCCTCCAGCGCCCGAAAATGCTGGCGCACTGCGCTGATGATGATCCGAAACTGCTTGAGCGTTTCGGTGGCCAACGGAGAAGTCATATAAGTGCTCTGAATAATCTGTCATCACCTCGATCGATAAGCCGGAAGCCAATCAAGCGAGCCCCCCATGCACCCCGTGCATGGAAAACAGCATTGTCCTCCAACTTTACAGGATTGCCGCATCCGCATCCTTCGACCGGCTCGACGCCCCGTCGGATTGCGATGCGACCATCTTGATCGGCCTGTCCTATTCATGCCAGACATGCGCTTGGCTGCTAACACAGGCATCAAACTGATTTATTTTGCCATAATAATATATGCCGTGATAGCATCTGCCGAATAGGACGACTACCGATTCCTTATCGGTCTGTCTTTAATCTATAACGATGTATCCCAACGAAGAAGGAGCAACAAGATGGACTTGAGCGTATTTTCCACGGCATTGCAGAATGCCCTGGGCGCACATCTGCCAGCGATTCTGGGGGCGGTGGGCATCCTGATTGTGGGTTATCTGATAGCACTGGTCGCACGGGCAGCGGTTCGCAAGCTGCTGTCCATGGTCAGGGTCAACAGCTTTATCCAGAGTTCTGTGGGCAAGCCCATGGACATCGAGGGGGGCGTCTCGCTGGCAGCATTCTGGTTCATTCTGCTGGCCACCATCCTGGGCGTGTTCAACACGCTGAATCTGGAGCAGCTATCCGGGCCTTTTGCCGAAATGATGTCGCAAATCATGACCTATCTGCCGCATCTGCTCGCCGGCGTGGTCCTGCTGCTCGTCGCCTGGCTGGCGGCCACCATCGTGAAGGCCGTCGCCAACCGGGCGCTCAAGGCCACCAAGCTCGATGAAAAGCTCACCGACCAGGCGGGCATGTCCCCCATGGGCGACAGCGTCGGCAATGTCCTGTTCTGGCTGGTCATCCTGATGTTCCTGCCGGCCGTGCTCGGCGTGCTGCAGCTCGACGGCATGCTGGACCCGGTCCGCAACATGGTGGACGAGACCCTGGCCATGCTGCCCAACATCTTCGCCGCGATCATCATCCTGTTTGCAGGCTGGCTGGTCGCCAGGATCCTGCGCGGCCTGGTCACCAACCTGCTGTCGGCCGTGGGCGCGGACAAACTGGGAGAATCCGCCGGCCTGAAGGACCGCATCGAGCTGTCCAAGCTGGCCGGCCTGCTGGTGTTCATCCTGGTCTTCATTCCGGCGCTGATTGCCGCACTCGACGTGCTGCAGATCTTTGCGATTTCGGGTCCCGCCACTGAAATGCTGGGGCTGATGATGTCCGCCATACCCAACATCTTCGCGGCCGTGCTGATCCTGTTCATCACCTGGTATGTCGCCAAGCTGGCCGCGGGCCTGCTGGGCACCCTGCTGGCCAACATGGGCCTCAACGCCCTGCCCGCCAAAATGGGGCTGGAACATGTCTTTACCGAGGACTTCAAGGCCTCCGACCTGGTGACGCGCATCATGGTGTTTTTCGCGATGCTGTTCGCCTCGGTTGAAGCCGCCCACCGCCTGGACTTCACCCAGGTTGAAACCATCGTCAGCATGTTCATCCAGTTCGGCGGCGATGTGCTGCTCGGCGTAGGCATCCTGCTGGTCGGCTTCTGGCTGGCCAACCTGGCCTACAAGGCGATCATGCGCGGCAGCAGCGAAAACGCCGTCGGCATGGCCAATATCGCCCGCTATGCCATCCTCGGACTCGTCATCGCCATGGGTCTGTCTGCCATGGGCATCGCCGACGACATCGTCAATCTGGCGTTCATCATGGTGTTCGGTGCCGTGGCCGTGGCCATCGCCCTCTCCTTCGGCCTCGGCGGCCGCGAGGCGGCCGGCAAGCAGATGGAGCACTGGCTGTCCAGGCTGCGTCAGAACAAGCAGGACTGACCGGCTTCAACCCAGCGCCAGCCCCAGGCGGGGCTGGCGTTTTTTATGGCGGGTCCTGAACTCGCAGGGTGCGACACGACGTCTCGCGACCGCCTGCCTTCACCCGAATCTCACACCCATCCGAGGATCAATCGAATGAACAGAACCCCACTCCTGCTCGCCATGCTGCTTGCGCTGGGCGGCTGCGCCCACCTGGGCCCCGAGAGCATCCAGGGCAACCGCCTCGACTACAACATGGCGATCCAGCAGACCAACGACCAGGAACTGCTCCTGAACCTGGTTCGCCTGAAATACCGCGACCGGCTGTATTTCCTCAATGTCGAGCGCGTGGTCTCGGCCATGGAATTCAACCGCAGCATCGGCGCAGGCGCAACGTTCCCGCCCGGCGTCGACCCGACGTACAGCCTCAGCCCGGTTTCGGCGGCCTACAACGAGAAGCCGTCGGTCTTCTACACGCCACTGGAAGGCGACAAGTTCGTTCGCCAGATGCTGACGCCGATCAATCTGGAAACCATCCTGCTGCTCACCCGCTCGGGCTGGTCGATCGAGCGCGTGCTGCTGCAGACGGTGCAGACCATGAACGATCTCAAGAATGCGCCCTCGGCGTCAGGACCGACGCCGGATCTCGAGCCCGAATTCCGCGGCTTCCGCGAGGCGGTGCGCAGCCTGCGCGCGCTGCAGATGCGTGGCCTGGTCGGTTTCGGGCGCAGCGGCGGCGATAGTGGCGAATACGAATTGCGCATCGCCAGCGAGGCAGCAAACGACCCCGACGCCATCCGCTTCCGTTCCCTGCTGAACCTGGACCCGGCGCTCACCCGCTATCGCGTGCTGATCGGGATCGATGCGCCCGACAGGCAGAGCATCGCGGTGTCCACCCGCGCGATGACCGGCGTGCTGTACTACCTGTCGCAAGGGGTACGCAGCCCACAGGCCGATCGCGAAGGCGGACGCGTGACGCAGACACGCACGGCATCGGGCGAGCCCTTCGACTGGAACGCCGTGCTGGAAGGCGTGCTCAGCATCGACTCTGCCACGGCCCGCCCCGAGCACGCTGCGGTTGCCGTGCCCTACCGGGGCAGCTGGTTCTACATCCGCGACGACGACTTGCAGAGCAAGACCACGTTCTCGCTGCTGACCCAGTTGATGACCCTGCAGGCGGGCCCTGCCGTGGCAGGCAGTGCGGCGCTGTCGTTCTCGGTCGGCAGCCAGTAGGCGTCGGAGGCTCAGGCCCGCATGACATCCAGGATCGGGAAGCGGCCCGACAGGACGGCTTGCGGGTCCAGCCCCCAGTGCCGCTGGATGACCGTGGCGTACAGACTGCGGAAGTCCACCGTGTGGACCAGGTTGCCGCCTTCGAGTCGTCCGAGTTCGGGCACCTGTCCGTAGAGTCCGCCGCGCACGCGCCCCCCTGCAAGCAGGTGCGCGCTGGCGGTACCGTGATCGGTGCCATTGCTGGCATTTTCTGCCGGCCGGCGCCCGAACTCGGCATAGGTCAGGATCAGACTGCGCTCCCACAATCCCCGTTCCTTCAAAGCTTCGGCCAGGGCGGACAAGCCGCTTGCAAGCTCGCCGAGCAGGCGTGCATGCTGTCCGGGCTGGTTGACGTGGGTATCGAAGCTACCCAGCGACAGCTTGATCGCGGCCACCCCGGCCGGGCTCGCCGCGACATGTGCTGCGGCACGCACTGCCTGGCCGAACGCGGTTTCTGGAAAATTCGTGGCGAATCCGGACGGGGCGCCGAGCCCGTCGGCCGCCTGCCGGATATCGGTCTCGACCTTGAGAATATGGGCCAGCGTGCCGTTGCGTGCGATCGTGTTCGCGGCTCCGGCCAGGCGGGACTGGCGGCGGAACTGCTCGGGGTCCGTAATCGTGATCGTGCGTGCACCGGTGCCGGCGAGCGGCCCCAGTTCGGCGCTGCCGACCGACACGCCGTCCGCGGCCAGCCCTGCAGGGGGCGGCACGGCCTTGAAGAGACGTGCCAGCCAGCCGGCATCCAGGGTTTCGTGGCTGTGCGAGGCGGTGTCCCATATCTCGATCGAGCGGAAATGCGACAGGTTGGGCTGCGGGTAGCCGACACCCTGCACCCAGGCCAGCTGCCCCGCCTGCCATAGCGGCATCAGCGGCGCCAGCGCGGGATGCAGCGCGGCCAGTTCGGATAGGGGCAACACCTGGTCGCGCGCGACCGCAATGCGGGGACGCAGCCTGGCATAGTGCGGATCGGCATGCGGGATCAGCGTGTTGAGCCCATCGTTGCCGCCATTCAGTTCGACGAGGAACAGCAGGTTTCGATAGCGCTCGGCGCCCGTTGCGGCCACGGCCGGGTTCAAGCCATAGAGCGTGAGTCCGCCCAGCGCCTTGAGAAAATCGCGTCGTTGCATATCGGCTCCTATTTGAGCTGGAAGGCCGCGTCCTGGGCGAGCGCCTGCAGGAATGCGCGGCGGTCGCGCTGGCTGGCGGCATCGCCGGCCAGCGGCACGGCGAGCACCTGTGCGGCAAAGCGCGCGCGCTTCGCCGTCTCGCCTCCGCCCAGACTGTCTAGCAGGCGAGCGGCATCGACACTGAAGGCCTGCATGCCCCGCGCCATCCGCGCATCAAGTCGCGACGCGCGCCCGCCGCCAGACATTTCCCGACCACCCTCGTTGGCCCGGAACAGCCGCTCGACCATCTGCTTGCGGGCCAGCAGGGTCGTCGCGTTGATCCAGGATTCGCCCCCGGGCCAGCCTTTCACATTGGGCGGATTGAACAGATCCTGCCCCAACTGGCGCGAGGCCAGGGCAAGCACCTGGGGATCGACCCCCGTTACGTCGAGGGTGCCCGTCAGCCCGAGCAGGAATTCCACCGGTGACTTGACCAGCACCCCGCGATGCGCCGGGGCCCAGAAGGCAGGTGACAGCAGCATCGAACGCAGCCAGGGGCGGATGTCGTAGCGCGACTGCCGCAGCACCTGGGCCAGGCGGGCCACTTCGGCTGGATCGGGATCAGGCGAGATGAATTCGCGCCACAGCTTGCGGGTCAGGTACTCGGCCGTGGCGGGCTGCGCCAGCAGAATGTCGAGGACGTCATCACCATCGAACGCGCCGGATCGGCCAAGCACGGTTTTCTGCCCGCCGTCGTGCAAGAACCGGTAGAAGCGAAAGCTGCCGTCCGAGCGGTCGATGCTCCAGCCGGTGAAGGCACGCGCCGCTTCCTTGACGTCGCGCTCGCCGAACTGTCCCTCGCCGAGCGTGAACAGCTCCATCACCTCGCGGGCAAAGTTCTCGTTCGGCGCGTTCTTGCGGTTCTGCGCCGAGTCGAGATAGATCACCATGGCCGGATCGCGTGCCACCGCATGCAGCATGTCGCCGAAGTTGCCCAGCGCATGCCGCCGCAGCAACTGGTTCTGGTCGACCAGCAACTTGGGAAACCTGACCTTCTGCTGGCTCGACACGAAATGGTTGTGCCAGAACAGTGTCATCTTTTCGGTCAGCGGGCTGTCGGTGGCGAGCATTTCTCCTACCCACCAGCTGCGCATCGCCAGCCCCAGCCGTACCTGCTCGCGTGCGAACGCGCGGCGCTCTTCTTCGCTCAGTTCGCGCCGCCGCAGCGGCGGTGTGAATTGCTGCAGATTGGCGGGAATCGCCGTCTGCGCGAGCGGGCGCACCCGCCCCAGAATCCGGTCGACCGCCTCGGCACGACTGAGTCGGGCAGTCTCGGCCACTTCGTGGGGAGACGCGCTCCAGCCGGTGCGCAGCAGCAGATGTCGCGCCTCGTCCTCGCCCATGCCTGCCCGCGACAGCAGCGGCAGGCACAGGGCCAGCACGGAGAGCGCCTTCAGGAAGCCAACTGCAGCACGTAGGCAAAGGCCACGCATAGCAAGGCGACGACCAGGGTGTGCCATAGCTCGCTCAAGGCTGCACCGTCACCGTGGTGCTGTGCGACTTCGTTTCACCGTTGAGGCCGGTCGTGGTGACGGCACGCGTGGCGCTGCCGTCGCCATGCGTGACCTCGACGTTGCGGCTGGCAGTCAGGCCTTGGCTGTTGGTCGCGCTTTGACTGCGAACATAGCCGTCATCGGTGCGGCTCAAGCTGCCGGAAGTGGTGCCGGTCCGGCCGTTGCCCGTCGTGTAGCTGCCGCTGCTGGTCCAGCCGCCCTCGGTCGGCGTCACGGTCTTGTCGGTCGTGAGGCTGCGCCCCGTGGCCTCATTGAGACGCGTTGTTGCCACGCTGCGGCTGCCATCCTCATTTCGGGTGATCGCGCGGTCCATGCTCACGTCCTGGCCGCGGAAATTGGTGCCTTCGCCATGAACGGTGGCGCCGGTGTCGGTGCGCTGCCCCGAGCGGCTCCAGCTCGCGCTGTCGCCGTTGCCGCGCGTCACGCTGCGGTCGGACGACCAGGTGCCGGCCTCCCGGTTGCGCTCGCGCTGCAGCGATGCCGACCCGCTGCGGCCGTTGTCGTTCTGCCAGGACGTGTCGCGACTCATGCTGCCGCGCTCGCGTACGGTGTTGCTCTGCCAGGTGCCGCTGCCGCCATGGCTGTTCTGCCAGGTGCCGCTGCGCTGGCGTTCGCGCGCCTCGGCGTCAACGGGTTGGACCAGGGTCGCCATGACCAGCACGCTGGCCAGGACAGTCAAAGTGGGTTTGAGGGTATGCATGCGTGTTCCTTTCGTTGGTCTGTAGCGACGCCGCAGGGCTCTGCGACTAGCGTCGGTTGAAGCCTTCGCGGCGCATCTGCTGCCGCATTCGCAAGGCCTCGACGATTTCCTGCTCGCTCGCCAGGCCGTCGCCGTTGGCATCGATACGGTCAAAATGCTTCGCCATGGCAGGACGCAGCCGCGCCATTTCCTCGCGGCTCAACTGGCCGTCACCGTTGCTGTCCGCCTCGTTGTAGCGCGCCCGGGCGCGCTCGCGTATCGCCTGGCGGCGCGCCGCGAATTCGCCATTGCCGCCGGGCCGTTGCATCCCGGCGTCGACATCGCGGCGCAACCCTCTCCAGTCGGGGTCGGCCGACCCGGGAGGCTCGGCATGAACCGTTGTCGTACCGAGCAGAACCAACACGAGAAGCCAGCAGTGAGTCATTGTTGATCGTCCTTGGATGTCCTGTTGCCGCCGGGTCAGCGGCGGTCGGGGCTGGTGCCGGGGCCGCCGCGCGGACCGGGCGGGTTCTCCCAGTTGGTGCCGGGACCGCCTCGCGGGCCGGGGGGATTGTTGTCACGGTCGCATTTTTTCGGATGCTGCTTGCAGAAGTGATGACGGTCCGGACTCATGCCGGGGCCACCACGCGGGCCAGGCGGGTTCTCCCAGTTGGTGCCGGGGCCGCCGCGCGGGCCGGGCGGGTTGTTGTCGCGGTCGATGGCCAGGGCGGGCAGGCTGAACGAAGCTGCCAGGACCAGTGAGGCTAGAGTTGCGCTGCGGATCATGATGGTCTCCTGTTGATAGGTTTGCCGTGAACGTGTCGTCCACGCCTTGCATTCTCGACAGCGTATGTAAATGCCGCTTGTCCATCCAGGGGAATAGTGTAAGGATTTGTTTCCAGCGCGCCCGCAGAAACATTCCGAAACAATCGACGGCAGGCAGGCGCCATAATCTAGCGCCATGACGAACTCGCTGACCAAAATCCTGCTGGTGGACGACGACCTGCGCCTGCGCGACCTGCTGGAGCGCTATCTTGCCGAACAGGGCATGGCGGTGCGCGCGGTTGGCGACGGCAAGGCCCTCGACGCCGCGCTCGAGCGCGACCCCTACGACGTGCTGGTGCTCGACTGGACGCTGCCGGGCGAGGACGGCCTGTCGATCTGCCGCCGCCTGCAGACCGCGCACCCCGAACTGCCGATCGTGATGCTGACCGCCAAGGCCGACGAGATCGATCGCATCGTCGGGCTGGAGATGGGCGCCGACGATTACCTGCCCAAGCCCTTCAACCCACGCGAGCTGGTCGCCCGCATCAAGGCCGTGCTGCGCCGCCGCGTGGTCCCGCCGCCGGGTGCGCCCGCCGCCGACAATGCCGAGCTTGCCTTCGGCGCATGCCGTCTCAATCTCGGCACGCGTGAACTGTTCCGCCAAGGAGAAAAACTGCCGCTCACCAGCGGCGAATTCGCAGTGCTCAAGGCGCTCGCCGAGCATCCACGCCATCCATTATCGCGCGAACGCCTGATGGTGCTGGCACGCGGCCGCGACCACGACGCCTACGACCGCAGCATCGACGTGCAGATATCGCGCCTGCGCAAGCTCATCGAAACCGACCCGGTCTCCCCGCATCACATCCAGACGGTACGCGGGTTCGGTTACGTTTTCATTCCAGACTGAACATGCGCCTGCTGCCCGGTACGCTGCTGGCCCGCACCGTCCTCGTGATCGGCGTGCTGCTGGTCGCAAGCCTGGCGGCCTGGCTGACGCTGTTCACCCTCGCCGAGCGCGAGCCGCGCGCGCAGCAGACTGCCACCCGCGTCGCCGGGCTGATCAACCTCACGCGCGCCGCCCTGCTCGCCGCCCAGCCCGAACGCCGCCAGGCCCTGCTGGCCGACCTGTCGCAGCGCGAAGGCATCCGAATCGTTCCTCTCGACCCGGAGGAGCTCACCCTGCCACCGCCCGAGCGTCCCTTCCTGCGGATG
>JBFHQA010000031.1:0-23665 GCA_041592455.1 Thiobacillus sp.
AGGCCACCCGGAAAATCAGGCATGGTCGGATCGGGTGCTGCGGTGTCAGGCGTTGCCTTCGGCCTGGGCGTCCTGCGCCCAGAAAAAGCGTTCCGGAATGTACTGCCCCATCCCGGGCCGGAAGGCGGCTTTCAGGGTTTCGTAGGTGAAGTTCTGCGCCTCGCGGACGGCGGTCGGCACGTCCTGGCCGTACGCCAGGGTGGCCGCGATCGCCGAGGCCAGCGTGCAGCCGGAACCGTGGTAGCTCCCCGGCAGGCGGTCCCAGGCGTCGGTCTGCACATGGCCGCTGCTGTCGTACAGGCTGTTCAGCACGCGCGGGGTGGCTTCGTGGGTGCCGGTCACCAGCACGTACTCGCAGCCCAGGTCGACCAGATGCCGGGCGCAGGAGGCGAGGTCGAGGTCGTCCTCGTCCGACTCGAACAGGGCCAGTCGCCGCGCCTCATGGCTGTTGGGCGTGAGCACGCTGGTCTGCGGGATCAGCAGGTCGCGCATGGCGGCGATCACGTCCTCGGTGGCCAGTTCGTCGCCGCGGCCCGAGGCCAGCACCGGGTCGAGCACGACCGGGATGTCTGGATAGTCGGCCAGGATCTCGGCGATGGCCGCGATCGATTCGGGGCTGCCCAGCATGCCGAGCTTGAACGCGGCGACCGGCACGTCTTCCAGCAGCATGCGCGCCTGGTCCATGACCCATTCCGAGTCGATCACCAGGATTTCGTCGACGCCCGCGGTGTCCTGCACGGTCAGCGCGGTGATGACCGACAGCGGGTGGCACCCCATGCTGGCCAGCGTCAGCAGGTCGGCCTGGATGCCGGCGCCGCCTGTCGGGTCGGACGCGGCAAAGCTGAGCACCAGCGGCGGCGTGGATTTGGGGGTGAAAATGGATGGCATGGCGTCACTACATTAGAATTAAGCTCCGATTTTAGCTGAATTCCCCTGGTAACCATGTCTGAGACACCCGAATACCGAAGCTGGATGTGCCTGATCTGCGGCTGGATCTACCACGAGGAGACCGGTGCGCCGGATGACGGCATTCCGCCGGGCACCCGGTGGGAGGACGTGCCGATCAACTGGACCTGCCCGGATTGCGGGGCGCGCAAGGACGATTTCGAGATGGTGACGTTCTAGGCGTGCCTGTCGACGTACATCGAGGCTGACGGGGCTGTCTTCCGCTCGCCGCGGTTTGCCTGCGGGCGTTCCAGCGCCGTTCGTCAGGGGGTAGTCAGCAACTTCAGTTTATCGATTAGAATCAGTGCTTTTCCAAGGGTCCGTGCCTGTCAATGGTACAGCCGGACCTGAGTATGTAGATAATTACTATTAGGAGAAGTTCATGGTTCTGCGATTGATGAGTGCCTGCGTCGCCCTGCTGGTTTCGGCCAGCGTCTGGGCGATTTCCCCGTATATCCAGGGTGACGCCGTCGGAGGCGGCAGCGCCCAGGCTGCGGCCGCTGCGGTCGAGACCAAGCTGAAGAACGGCGGCTTCAAGGTGGTGGGCAAGTATTTTCCCAAGACGCTGTCGGGACACGGGGTTGTGATCGCCACCGATTCGGCCATGCTCGACGAAGTGGGGTCGGTTGGCGGCCATGCCATCCTGGGGGCCACCATACGGGTGGGCGTGAAGGCGGACGGCAGCGTGGCCTACACCAACCCTGACTACTGGTATCGCGCCTATTTCCGCAAGTCTTTCGAGAAGAAGGAGGCCGCGGTCAAGACCCTGCAGACCCGTTTGCAGGAAACCCTGGGCGCGGGCAAGGGCTTGGGCGGCGACGAACCTGCCGGCAGCCTGGTGAATTATCGCTACATGATCGGCATGGAGCGGCTCGATTCGCACAAGAACAAACTGAACGAGTATGGCAGCTTTGCCGAGGCCGTGAAGGCCGTGCGCGACAACCTGTCCAAGGGCGTGGGCAAGACCGGCAAGATCTACGAGGTCGTGATGAACGACCGCAAGCTCGCGGTGTTCGGCGTGGCCATGAACGATGGCGAAAACAGCGACGGCGACTGGATTCGTAAAATCGACATGCAGGACCATCTGGCCGGCCTGCCCTACGAGATCTATGTGATCAACAACGAGGTGGGGTCGCCCCACGGCCGCTTCCGCATCGCGCTCGCCTTCCCGGATGTGGGCATGGGGCAGTTCATGCGCATTTCATCGCTGCCGGGTGCCATCATGGACACCATGAGCAGCGTCGCGGGGGTGGACAAGAAATCGGGCGGAGAGTCCTGGCAGTAGACGGCCCAAACAGAACAACAAGGCCGGGAAAGTGGGGCGCTGCAGGGCAGCGCCCCTTTTCTTTGCGCGGGCGGCCGGCTGCTGCGGCGAGCCCCGTACTAAAGAAGCTGGTTTCGGTGCCGTAAAGGTATGCACACGGGGGGTGAGCTGGTGCCACCGACCCCACGATTCTCATGGAGATCAGGTGTGGATAACGAAGTACTGAAAGGCATCAAGGTGATGGTGATCGACGACAGCAACACCATACGCCGCAGCGCCGAGATTTTCCTGAACCAGGCGGGTTGCGAGGTGATCCTGGCGCAGGACGGTTTTGACGCCTTGTCCAAGATTACCGATCACGAGCCGGACGTGGTGTTCGTCGACATCATGATGCCGCGGCTCGACGGCTACCAGACCTGTTCGCTGATCAAGCGCAACGCCAAGTACCGCACGACCCCGGTCATCATGCTGTCGTCCAAGGACGGATTGTTCGACCGCGCGCGGGGACGCATGGTGGGCTCCGACGAATACCTGACCAAACCCTTTACCAAAGACACGCTGCTGACGGCGGTGCGCGAGCACGCCTGTACCAGGGCCTAACCGTTTATCTAAGGAGAATAAATCATGGCGATCAGCCGAATCCTGGTTGTGGACGACTCCCCCACCGAGCGCTTCTTTCTGTCGGAGTTGCTGGTCAAGAACGGTTACCTGGTGAGCATGGCCGAAAGCGGCGAGGAAGCCGTGGCGCAGGCCAAGCAGACGCTGCCCGACCTGATCGTGATGGACGTGGTGATGCCCGGCATGAACGGCTACCAGGCCACGCGCATGATCACCAAGGAAGAGACGACCAAGCATATCCCGGTCATCATGTGTACGACCAAGGGACAGGAGACCGACAAGGTCTGGGGCATGCGCCAGGGCGCTAAGGCCTACCTGGTGAAGCCGGTCAAGCCGGAAGACCTGCTGTCGCAGATCAAGGCGCTGGGCTGAGCGAAGAGACATGGCCAAGAAATTCAATCTGCGTGAATTTCAGACCACGCTTTCGCAGAAACTGCAGGCGGCGGCGAGCCGCGACAATACCGGTTCCAGGCTGGGATTCCGGGTCGGAAATGCGAACTGGCTGGTCAGCCTCTCCGATACGGAGGAGGTCGTGCCCGTCCCGCCCATCGTCAAGATGCCGGGCGCGCGTCGCTGGTTTCGCGGCGTTGCGAATATCCGTGGCAACCTGTTTGCGGTCAGCGATTTCTCGGACTTCATGGGTCAGGGCGTGACGCCCGATCATGCCGATTGCCGGTTGCTGATTCCGCATCACGATTTCGGCATGAATGCTGCCTTGCTGGTTCGCAGCACGCTGGGCCTCAAGAACATCCACCGCTACGAGGTGCGTGAAGAAGCCGCCTCGCATCCTTGGATCGTGCGGCAGTATGCGGATGAGGAGGGCGTAGCCTGGCGTGACATGGATTTTGCCCAATTGCTGGGCAACCCCGAGTTTCTGATGGTGGAAGCCCAGGGCGGCAACTGATTGAACAATGAAGCCGGGCGCGCAGGCGCCTCGATATAAAACAGAGGGTTTGGAGCAATGAACATGGCAATTACGATGAATGGTCTCAAAGGACTGGCTGGCCGCATGACCGAAAAGGTCACCGGGAAAAAGGGAAGCGAACACACCACCCTGATCATGCAGACGGTGCGCAAGCTCGCTGACAAGGAGCCGGGAAAGGCTCCCCTGATCGGTCACCTGCCTGTTGAAAAGCAATATCTCTACACGGGCGGCACCCTGGTCGCGTCGCTGTTGCTTGCGGCAGGCTTCACCATCTACAGTCTTGTTCAACTCGACAACCGCACCGGCTACGAAACCAAGGCCGGTGAACTCAAGGTGCTGTCGCAGCGCCTGCCCTTGACCGCGCAGCAGTCGGTGCTGGGTAACGCGGCGGCGTTCAAGAAACTTTCCGAAGGAAAGCAGAGCTTCGAAGCCACGCTGGCAGGCCTGATCGATGGCGACAGCGAGGTGCCGGCGTCCGGCGGCGCGGCAGGCGATACGCTCGCCAAGATCAGCGAGCAGTGGAAGAAATTCAATCCGCAGGTCGTGCAGATCCTGTCCCAGGAAAAGAACCTGGTGGCCCTGAGCGAGAGCGTCAAGAGCATTAACGCCCTCAGTACCGACCTGCAGGAAGTGTCGGAGCAGCTCGCCAGCCAGCTGGCCGACTCCGGCGCCAGCGTGCGCGAGATTACCCGTGCCAACCACCTGGTCATGCTCTCGCAGCGCCTGCCGAAAAACGCCAACCTGCTGCTGTCGGCCGACCTGATCGACCCCGAGGTCGTGCTGCAGCTGGAAAAGGACACCACGTCGTTCCGCGACACCGTGCAGGCGCTGATGGGCGGAACGGCCACGCGCAACAAGGACAGCATGCTGACGCTTGAAGACCTCGGTTCCAACATGGCCGACATGGTCGAGGCGGTCGGCGCGGTGCTCTCGAACACGCAGCCGCTGCTGCAGTCGAAGGTGGCCGCGAACAACCTGTTCAACGGCAGCGACGCGCTGCTGACCAATACCAACCAGCTGTCGGACGACTACCGTGCGGTCGGCGGCGTGGGCTATCTGCTGGCCGCCCTGTTCGGCGTGATCGCGCTGGGATCCCTGGTGTTGCTGGGGATGGTCAACATCAACGAGACCAAGTCGCGCGCCCGCAAGAGTGAAGAGGAAAACAGCCGCAACCAGGAAGCCATTCTGCGTCTGATGGACGAACTGGGCGAACTGGCCGAAGGCAACCTGACCATCAACGCCAGCGTGACCGAGGACATCACCGGTGCGGTGGCCGACTCGATCAACTATACGGTCGAAGAACTGCGGAGCCTGGTGCGCGGCATTAACAGCGCGACCGTGCAGATGGACAAGGCGGCCAGCGAAGCCGGCCAGATTTCCGAAACGCTGCAGGATGCGGCAGCGCGCCAGACGGCCGAAATCGAGGAAACCTCCGCCGCCGTCGTGAACCTGGCGCAGTCGGTGCAGCAGGTGTCGAACAACGCCGCCGAGTCCGCCCGAGTGGCCGAACAGTCGCTTGCCGCCGCAGAGAAGGGCCAGCAGGCGGTGTCGAACGCCATCTCCTCCATGAACACCCTGCGTGAGCAGATCCAGGAGACCTCCAAGCGAATCAAGCGCCTCGGCGAATCGTCGCAGGAGATCGGCGAAATCGTGGAACTGATTTCCGACATTACCGAACAGACCAACGTGCTGGCGCTCAACGCCGCCATCCAGGCCGCGTCCGCGGGCGAAGCCGGCCGCGGCTTCTCGGTGGTTGCGGAAGAAGTGCAGCGACTGGCGGAACGCTCCGCCGATGCGACCAAGCAGATCGCCGCGATCGTGAAGACCATTCAGTCCGACACCCACGACACGGTGGCGGCCATGGAAGTGTCGACCCAGGGCGTGGTCGAGGGCGCCAAGCTGTCCGACGCCGCCGGCCAGACGCTGTCCGAGATTGGCGACGTGTCGAAGAAACTGGCGGAACTGATCGCGGACATTTCGAGCGCGACGCAGACGCAGGCCGAATCGACGGCCAAGGTGGCGGAAACCATGCAGGACATCAAGACGATTTCGGCCCAGACCGCGAGCGGCACGCAGCAGACGGCAGAGTCGATTGGCGGCATGAAGCAGCTGGCGCAAGACCTCAAGAGCTCGGTCGCCGGCTTCAAGCTGGCCTGATCGGGCAAGCGAACGCCCAGCGAGATGCCGGCCACGGCCACTGCAACTAACGTCAGGAACCACATTACATGAGCGCCTTACTCGACTACGATACCGGCCCCCTGAACTGGGTGCGAGGAGACATCGATGCCGCCCTGCAGGCCGCCCTCGGGCGCGTGCAGGCCTACAGCGTCGACGCCGATCTCACCAATGCCCTGCGGCTCGCGCGCGACGACGCGCACCAGGTCAGCGGCGCACTGCGCATGGTTGGCCTCGAAGGGGCCGCCACGCTGGCCGGCACGCTGGAATCCTGCCTCGAGGACATCAACGACAATCGCCTGCAGGCCGACGACGACCTGCTGCGCGCCCTGCGCAACGCCATGGAAGGCCTGCAGCGTTGGGTGAAGGATCTCGCCGACGGCCGCGGCACCGGCGAACTGGCCCTGTTTCCGCTGTACAAACGCCTGCGCGAACTGCAGGGGGCGGAGCAGGTATTCGAAGGCGAACTCTTTTTCCCCGATCTGCGGTCGCGCACTCCGGGCCAGGCGACGGAAAATGCCCTGAGCCAGGAAGAGCTGGCCGCGGCCGTCAAGGCGGCGCGGGGCCAGTTCCAGCGCGGCCTGCTGGCATTCCTTCGCAACGTCGACGCCGAGCAGGGTCTGCAGCGCATGCGCGACTCGCTGGCCCGGATCGAGAAAATCGCACCCTCGCAGGCGTGCCAGACTTTCTGGTGGGCATGCGTCGGTTTTGTCGACAGCCTGATCGCCCATGGTGTCGAGGCCGATTTCCACGTCAAGAAACTGCTTGCGCGGGTCGACCTGCAGATGCGCCGGTTGATGGAGGGGTCGCCCCAGGTCGCTGAACGCCTGATGCGCGATGCCCTGTTCTTCGTGGCCAAGAGCGAATCGCTGGACGGGCGTGCGGCCGAAGTGCGCTCGACGTTCGGCCTCGACCGTTATCTCCCCGGCCGCGGCATGCTGGATCCCGAAACGCTGGCGCGCATGCGTCCGGTGCTCGAGGCTCTGCAGGCAGGCCTGAAATCCGCCCGTGACCTCTGGCATGGCTATGTCGATGGCCATGCAGACCAACTCGAGCAATTCCGCTCCCAGCTTGAGCGCATGCAGCCCCAGGCCCAGTCGCTCGAAGCCAGCGGCCTGCAGCCCCTGCTGGAAGAGCTGGGCACGGCAGCTGCCACGTCCGGCACGCTCGATGGCGAGCCGCGCGAGCAGATGAATCTGGAAGTCGCATCCACCCTGCTGTTCATTCAGAATGCTGTCGGGCATGAAGACGTCCTGCACGCCGACTTTGCCAGGCGGGCCGAGGCGCAGCAGGCGCGCCTGCGCGCCTTGATCGAGGGGCGCGAATTGCCGGCCACGGTGCCGGATGCAGCCAGCCAGCGTGAATCCGAGCGCGACATGCTGGTGCACATGGCCCAGGAAGTCGGCCAGAACCTGCGCCAGATGGAAGAATCGCTCGACGCCTTCTTCCGGGATGCCGGCGAACGCGAAGGTCTGGCCAGTCTGCCCGTCCTGGCACAGCAGGCCCAGGGGGCGCTGACCATGCTGGAGCTGCCCGATGCAGCCAACCTGCTGGAAGCGGCCATGGCCCTGGCCCAGCCCTATCTCGACGAAGGCCATCCCGACGAGCCCACCCAGCAGAAGCTGGCCGATGCCTTCTCCAGCCTGGGCCTGTTCATCGAATCGTATTGCGCGGGCCGTACCGATGCCGGAAAAATCCTGCGTCCGGTGCTGGCCGACTTTGGCGTGGCCGAAACGGGCCAGCCGGAAGCCGGCGATCAGGACGACACGGTCGAGTCCGGCTTGCCCGCGCGCAAGGAAAGCGTGCAGTCCGCCTATCTCGACTGGCGCGACTCGCCTGAGGACGGCACAAAAAAAAAGTATCTTGATGCACTGACCGAACTGGGCCGCGACGCCGAACTGATCGACGACGCGGAACTGAAGCGGCAAACCGCTGCCGCGCTCGATCAAAGCCGGGAGGCCGCAGAAGCCCCGCTCGAACTCGATGCGTCGATCGAGGCCCTGACCGGCCTGTCCTTGCCACAACGGGCTGTTGCAGAGCAGCCTTTGACGATCGAGGCCGAGCCTGCTGCTGCAGACCTGAGCCTCGAAGACGCCTTGCCCGAGGCCGCAACGCCCGAAGACGCGCCTGTCGTCGTCGAATTCCCTGCCACTGTCGTCGACATGCCCGAACCGGTCGCCGTGGAAGCGGCGGAGCCGACCCCGCCCGATGCAGATACGGCCCCGGCCGCTCCTACTGCCCTGCAAGTCGCCGTCCCGGACGGGGTCGAGATGGAACTCCTGGAGATTTTCCTGGAAGAAGCCAACGAAGTGCTCGCGACCATGGGCGAGGCCGCCGAGCAGTGCCTGGCCGATCCGGACGACCTCGAGTCGCTGACCGTCATCCGCCGTGGATTCCACACCCTGAAGGGTAGTGGACGCATGGTGGGCCTGGAGGACCTGGGTGAGACGGCGTGGCAGTTCGAGCAATTGATGAACGGCTGGCTGGCCGAGAAGAAGCCGGCCAGCAGCGATTTGCTGCGTCTGGTGGGCCAGGCCCGCGGCGTGTTCCAGGACTGGGTGGATGCCCTGCAGGACAACCAGCAGATCGAACTGCCGGTGCCGGCGCTGTTGCGCGCGGCCGAGCGGTTCAACCAGGGCCTGCCGTCGGAGAGCGAACCCGAGACGGCCGCTTCGACCGAAGCCCCGGCAGATGAGCCGGAAACGGCTGCCGTGGACGAGATCCCGGTCGAGAGCGAAGCACAGGCAATCGAGATTGAACTGGAAGCGCCTGCCGAAGCCGTGTCAGAACCGGAGCCGGAGCACGTTGCGATTGTCGAACTGGCCAGTGACGAGGCGCCGGCGCTGCAGGTCGAGACGGTCGAGGAGGCTACCTCCGCAGAGGGGGGCGCGTCCGATGCCAGCCTGCCCGAGACCGTGATCGAATATGCGGTGAGCCCGGTTGCGCACGAAGCGCCCGCCATGGAAGCCGTCGAGCAGGAGACTGCCGTGGAGGCGTCGGAAGCGCTCGCCGAGCTGACGCCCGAGCCGGCTGTCACCCTGCCGGACGTGGGATGCCTGATCGAGTACGCCGTGCCGCCGGCGCAGCCCGACACCGTCGTGGACGAGGGGGTCATCGAACTGGCGGAGGCTGCATCGGACGAACCGGACGACATCTGCATCGGACATGTGTGCCTGTCGCGCAGTCTCTACGAGATCTTCATGGTCGAGGCGCGCCAGCGCCTGGAAGTGCTGCAGGAAGAGGCTGCACGGCACGCCGAAGTGGCGAACAGCACCGTCAGCGAGCACGCGCGCCGCGCGATCCATACCCTGAGCGGAATCGCAGGCACGGCCGGCATGAGCGTGCTGGCGGACCTGTCGCATGCGCTCGAGCAGTACTGGAACCGCTTTGCCCGAACCCCGCTGCCGCCTGCCCACCTGCCCCTGGTCCAGGAAACGGTCACGCGTCTGGACGACATGATCGGCGCCATCGAATCGGGACACCTGCCTGACGCGGCCAACGATCTGATCGCGACTCTGGGAGACCTCGAAGACGAGCAGATCGACGCGGCCGAAGACGCGGCCTCTGCGCTGCCGGAACTCGAAGCCGCAGCCGAAGCGCTGGACGAGTCCGTCGAACCGTCTGCCGCTGGCGAAGAGGCGGGCGATACGGCCCGTGGCGAGGCGGCTCCGGCATCGAGCGCGATCGATGTCGGCACGCTCGTCAGCGAGTTCAAGCCGGCTGTGCCTGCGCCGGTGTTCGAGCGCCGCGAGGTCGCGGACGATATCGACACGCAGCTGCTGCCGATTTTCCTCGAGGAAGCCGATACCCTGTTGCCCGACACCAGCGCGCAACTGCGGGCCTGGCGGGCCGCGCCGGATGACTCCGCCGCGAGTGCCCTGCTGCAGCGCACCCTGCACACGATCAAGGGCAGCGCCCGCATGGTGGGCGCAATGCGCCTGGGCGAACTGACGCACGTGATGGAATCGCGCGTGATCGCCGTGACCGAAGGCCATCTGAACGCCAACGCCGAAGTGTTCGACACTCTCGAAGCCCAGGTCGACCGCCTGGTCGATGCGGTCGAGCGCCTCAAGCAGGGCGATCTTTCGCCGCTGGCCGACGAGGACGACACGGCACCGCTGGAGGCGCCCGTCGAGCCCGTGGTCGAGGCGCATGCGCCTGCCACCGAGGCCGCCCCCGCAGCTGCCATTCCCGTTGCCACGACGCAGCCCGCGCAGCGCGACAGCAGCGCGCTCACGCTGCGCGTGCGCGCCGACTGGGTCGACCGCATGGTGAACCAGGCCGGCGAGGTGGCGATTGCGCGTTCGCGCATCGAAAGCGAGGTCTTCGCCTTCAAGCGCCACGTCAGCGAACTGTCTGATGCCCTGGTTCGTCTGCGTGCGCACATCCGCGAAGTCGAGATCCAGGCCGAGTCCCAGATGCAGGCGACCTTCCAGTCGCACGGCGCGGCCGAAGAATTCGACCCGCTCGAATTCGACCGCTTCACCCGGTTCCAGGAAGTGACCCGCTTCCTGGCCGAGAGCGTCAACGACATTTCAACCGTGCAGCACATCCTGCTCGCCCGCCTGGGCGAAGCGGACGCCGCCCTGATCCAGCAGTCGCGACTGAACCGTGAACTGCAGCAGGACTTGCTGCGGGTGCGCATGGTGCCGCTGTATTCGGTGGCCGAGCGTCTGTACCGCACGGTTCGCCAGACTGCGCGCGATGTCAACAAGCGCGCCCAGCTCGACATCCAGGGCGGCGACCTGGAAATCGACCGCTCGGTGCTCGAGAAGGTGACCGCACCGCTGGAACACCTGCTGCGCAACGCGCTGGCCCACGGGGTCGAGGCGCCGGACGTCCGGCGTGCGGCCGGCAAGGCCGAGTTCGGCGAGATCGTGCTGTCTGCGCGCCAGACAGGCAACGAAATGATGCTGACGGTGAAGGACGATGGTGCCGGCCTCAACTATGCCCGCATCCGTGAAAAGGCCGAGGCCAACGGATTGCTGCAGCCTGGCGCCGAAGCGACCGAAACCCTGCTGGCCCAGATGATTTTTGCCGCAGGCTTCTCGACGGCCGATGCCGTCACCCAGGTGGCTGGCCGCGGCGTCGGCATGGACGTGGTGAAGAGCGAGATCGCCGCACTGGGCGGCCGTATCGACATCAGTTCCACGCCGGGCGCAGGCACGACGTTCAACATCTACCTGCCGCTGACGTTGGCGATGACCCAGGCCGTGATGGTGCAGGCCGCCAAGCACGACTATGCGCTGCCGACCCCGCTGGTGCTGCAGGTGCTGGAACTCAAGCCGTCCGACCTGGAAGAAGCCATGACCAGGGGCGAAGTGACGTGGCGGGGAACGCGCTTCCCGTTCTCGTATCTGCCGCACCTGCTCGGCGACACCGAGGCGGTCCACGAAGTGCAGCGCTACAACTCGGTGGTGCTGCTCGCAAGCGGTTCCAGCCATGCCGCCGTGCTGGTGGATTCGATCGAAGGCACGCGCGAAATCGTGGTCAAGAACATCGGCCCGCAGATGGCGCGCATCACCGGCGTGGCCGGCGCCACCGTACGCGGTGACGGACGCGTGATCCTGATCCTGAACCCGGTGCCGCTGGCGCTGCGCTGGGCCAGCCAGCCGCGCGTGGCGGTGGAGCACGCCGCGCCTGCCGAGGCGGTCGAAGTCAGCGCCGCGCTGCAAGCGCCGCTGGTGCTGGTGGTGGACGACTCGCTGACCGTGCGCAAGATCACCACCCGCCTGCTGACGCGCGAAGGCTTCCGTGTCGAAAGCGCGAAGGACGGGGTCGACGCACTCGAAACAATGCACGACCTGGTACCTGACATCGTGCTGCTCGACGTCGAGATGCCGCGCATGGACGGCTTCGAACTCGCCCGCGTGATGCGCAGCGACGAGCGCCTGAAGTCGGTGCCGATCATCATGATCACGTCGCGCACGGCGGAAAAGCACCGCAATCGCGCGATGGAAATCGGCGTCAACGTCTATCTGGGCAAGCCGTACCAGGAACAGCAACTGCTCGACCACATTGCCGCCCAGCTGGGGCAGGAAGTCGCGATGCCGGCCTGAGTGTCTTGAGGCTTGCAAGGCGAAAAAAACGGGCGATCATCGCCCGTTTTTTTCGCCTGGTACGACAACCCATCCGTTTCGCTAAGTTCGACGCGCCCCGCATCGCCGATTGCTTGGTCGCTCATCCTCGCCATAGCTACGGTTCGCTTCGCGCACTCGGCACGCGGATGCGCGTCTCGGCATGGTCGCAATCGGATGGGTTGTCGAACTAGAGCCGGAGGCCGGACAGGTCGCCCCCGGCCAGTGCGTTGATGCGGGTGTCGCCCTCGTCGGGATTGCGGGCGTATAGATCGGTCAGGTGGCGCGCGGCGCCCAGCCAGTGCGCCTCGGCATCGGCGATCAGCTGCGCCAGGCGGTCTGCGTTGCGATCCTGCAGCCAGGCGTCATACGCCTGCGACAGGGCCGGGAACAGCGCGCGGCGCAGCCCGGAGAGGTTCGCCAGGTAAAAATGCATGGAGCCGACGGCGTCGCGCTCGATCAGCGTCGGCAGGGTCACCATGCAGTCGGCCAGATGGTCGCGCACCGCGCGCGCCAGCAACTCGGCGTGCTTCGACGTGAGGCCGCCGAGCATTGCATTCCAGTCGCGGCCGAGCAGCTTCTCGGCGCGCGCCTCGCCGACTTCGTGCAGGATCATGGCCTCGCTCTCGGCCTCGGCCATGCGGTCGAGGCCGAGCTCGACATCGCGCTCGAAATCGTAGTGGGCGAAGGCGCGCCCGAGGGCCGTGTCCTTTTCCTTCCACTGCCATTCTTCGTACTTGTTCCACAGCAGTCGGCGCACGGCGTCCATGCGCAGGAAGATCGCGCCGTCGCGCATCGCCGCCGGCGGGGCGATCAGGTCGCGCGCATATTCGCAGCCCGCGACCAGGATCTGCACGCCTTCACGCACCTCGGCGCGCTTGAGCTCGGCCAGCACGAAATGAGGCTTGCGGAAGCGCCCGATCCCGCTGCTGTAGACCAGCCCCTGCGGGATCAGCGCCTGGTTGATGTCGTTGGCCTCGAACGGATCGATGTCCGCGTCGTTCAGCGGCAGGCGGGAAAATTCCTCTTCCTCGACGGTGTCCCACAGGCTCTCGCGCGCGTTCAGCCAGTCGCCGAGCTCGTCCTTGGGCAGCCGCGCGCCGTAGGGGATCTCCATTTCCCAGCGGTAGTACTCGCGCATCTCCAGCAGGAACGTGCACATCGTCATGTCGCGCGCGTGACGCGCGTCCGCGATCGTGCAGTTCTTCTGCACCGTGTCGATGAGGGTGGAGAGATTTTCGACCATGCGCTGCTCCTGTTTACCGCTTCACTCCCCAGTTTACAAATAAAAACGGCCCGATCAACCGGGCCGTTTCCAGGGGTATTGCAGCGATCAGTGGCGACGGTTGGCGCCGAAGTAGTTGAGGTCCGCGCGCGAACGGCGGCTGAGGTCGAATCGCGCCGCATCGGTGCCGCTGAACTTGCCGGCCAGCTGGTCGTAGACTTCGGTCGCCCAGGCCTTGTCGTTGAGCGCGTCGGCGATGCCTTCCGCCCAGCGCAGCTTGTCGGCGGGAGAGCTCAGGTGCGTGCCGCATTCGGCGTACCATTTTTTCAGCGTCTCGGCCGGCAGGGCAAAGCCCTTGAGGCGGTCGATGAACTGGATGCAGGCGTCGCCATTGGTGCAGGACGCGGCAGCCGCGCCATAGAGCTCGTCCGCCTTGGCCACGCTGCCCATGGACGCGTACAGCCGGCCGATGTGGGTCAGCGCGTAGTGGTCCTGCGCCTTGGCGCGCGCCGCTTCGAGCAGGCGGCCAGCATCGGCCGCGTCCTGGGTCGCGGCAAAGCTGGCTTCCGCGAGCTTGGTCAGGTCATAGACGCTCGCGTCGGCGTCGGCCGACAGCGCTGACTCGCGCGCTGCCAGGAAAGCCCGTGCCTTGCCCAGCCCGAGGTCGCGATGCTTCATTTTTGCAGCGGTGACGACCAGGTCCTTGAAGGCGATGAAGTCGGTCGCCTGGCTGGCGGCCTGGTCGAGCAGGCGGTTGAGCCAGTCGGCGTCGTCGAGGTTCTGATCGACGGCCTGCAGGATGGGCTTGTAGCGCGAGAACTGGTAGCCGCTCTCGCCGAGCAGTTCTTCGGCGGACTGGATCAGCTTGGCGGCGTAGAACGGGTCTTCGAGTTCGAGCCGCACGCGCTCGGCCAGCGCCAGGAATTGCTTGACGCTGGTGGCTTGCTGTTCCAGCTGCTGGAATTCGAGGTAGCGCGCATGGTTGGCCTGGCGCTTTTCCAGCTTGGCTTTCACGCGCGCCAGCCGTTCGGTGTCGTCGGCCAGGTGGGCCTCGACCGCGGCCACCAGCTTCTGCATCTCGTCGAGGCCGGCCACGGCGTCCTCGGCCTTGTCGAGCAGGGCGGCGGCACCGGGCTTGTCGCCCACGCTCGCCAGGCCCTCGGCGAGTTCGATATGCTCGCCGGTGGCGGTCGCCAGGTCGCCGGCCTTCTTCAGCGCGGCCTGCATGAAGGCGTCGTCGCCGGCCTGCTTGGCCGACTCGACCAGCGTCTTCGCGGCGTTGAAGTCGGTCGCTCCGTTCAGCGCGCGCTCATAGAGCGCCTTGGCTTTCTGCGGGTCGCCCAGCGTCTTGGTGACTTCGCCCGCCAGCGACAGCAGGTCGGGCACGCTGGAGAGCTTTTCGCTCGCCTTGTTGAAAATCTCGGCAGCATAGTCCTTGTCCAGCAGATGCTCGGCCGAGGCTGCTGCCAGCTTGCTGTATTCGACCGCGCGCGAAATCTTGGCCTCGGCCTTTTCCAGCACCTTTTTGGCGAAGGCGCTGTCGGCGATCACGCTCATCACGTTCTTCGCCAGGTCGATCAGCGGGTCGAGGTTGCCGGTTTCCTTCAGCGCCTTTTCATAGGCGCCGACCGCCGCCGCCTTGTCGCCCAGCACCTTGAACTTGGCCTCGGCGAGCGAAATCTGCTCCTCGCCGGTCATGCAGTAATCCTCGGCGGTCTGCAGCAGTTCCTCGGCACGGTCCTGCTCGCCCAGTTCCTTGTAGACGATGGCGCAGGCGGCCAGGTCCTTGGTGAACTGGCAGTCGTCCGCCACGCGGTCCATCAGGTCCTTGGCGTAGTCCTTGTCGGCAGGGTCCTGCAGGGCCTGCATCGCCAGCGCGGCGTACTCGGCGCCGCTGCTGCATTGGGCTTCCTGGGGGGCTAGGGTGTCGCGGTTGGCCATGGCATTGTCTCCGTGAAAATTATCTTTTCAATTTTCCGCCTCAGGGGGGGAGTCAGCCAATAAGAAATGTCGATGATGGCATTAGTGCATTGCAATGCAGGGGGCAGGCGCCCCCTGTCGCGCTCAATGCTTGCCTGCGTGCGGCATCAGTTTGTCGATGTAGGCGATCGAGATGGCCGAGGCGATGAAGGCCATGTGGATGACGGTCTGCCACAGCAGCGTCTTCTCGTCGAGGTTGGGGGCATTGATGAAGGTCTTCAGCAGGTGGATCGACGAAATGCCGATGATCGCGGTCGCCAGCTTGACCTTCAGTACGTTGGCGTTGACGTGCGACAGCCACTCGGGCTCGTCCGGATGGCCCTTGAGGTTGAGGCGCGACACAAAGGTTTCGTAGCCGCCGACGATGACCATGATCAGCAGGTTGGAGATCATCACGACGTCGATCAGGCCCAGCACGATCAGCATGATCTTTTCCTCGCCGAGGCTGAACGTGCCGGAGACGAGGTGCTGGAGCTCGACCATGAAATGCACGACGTAGACGAGTTGCGCTGCGATCAGGCCCAGATACAGGGGAACCTGCAGCCAGCGGCTGCCGAACAGCAGGGTGGACAGGAATTTGCCGCGTTGATCGATCGGCTGGTTGGTTTCTGGTTTCATGGAGGCGGGTTGCAGGGGGTGAGTCGGAAACGGGGGTTTAGAGGACGTAGCGGGCGAGATCTTCGCGCGCGGCAAGCGCGGCCAGACGGGTGCTGACGGCATCGGCGTCGACGACGTATTCGCCGGTAAAGCTGCCGGCGTCGAAGGAAATCTCCTCCAGCAGCTTTTCCATCACCGTGTGCAGGCGCCGCGCGCCGATGTTCTCGGTGCGTTCGTTGACCTCGAAGGCGATTTCGGCGATGCGGCGGATGCCGTTTTCGGAGAACTTGAGCGTGACGCCTTCGGTGTCCAGCAGGGCCTCGTACTGGCGCGTCAGGCAGGCGTCGGTCGAGGTCAGGATCTGCTGGAAGTCGTCGACCGAGAGCGCCTGCAGTTCGACGCGGATCGGCAGGCGGCCCTGCAGTTCGGGAATCAGGTCGGACGGCTTCGACAGGTGGAAGGCGCCGCTGGCGATGAACAGGATGTGATCGGTCTTCACCATGCCGTACTTGGTCGACACGGTGGTGCCCTCGATCAGCGGCAGCAGGTCGCGCTGCACGCCCTGGCGCGACACGTCGCTGCCGTGCGCGTCGCTGCGGGTGGCGATCTTGTCGATTTCGTCCAGGAACACGATGCCGTTCTGCTCGACGGCTTCGAGCGCCTGCTGCTTGGTGTCCTCTTCATTGACCAGCCGGCCGGCTTCCTCTTCGGTCAGCAGCTTGAAGGCTTCGCGCACCTTGAGCTTGCGGGTCTGGCGGCGGGTCTGGCCCAGGTTCTGGAACATGCCCTGCAGTTGCTGCGAGAGGTCTTCCATGCCCGGCGGCGTGAAGATTTCCATGCTGGGGCTGACCGCGGCCAGGTCGATCTCGATTTCCTTGTCGTCGAGCTGGCCCTCGCGCAGCATCTTGCGGAAACGCTGGCGCGCGGCGCCTTCCTCGCGCGGCGCCTCGGGTTCGCCGAATCCCGTGCTGCGCGCAGGCGGCAGCAGCGCATCGAGGATGCGTTCCTCGGCGGCTTCCTCGGCACGGAACTGGACCTTGCCGGTCGCCTGTTCGCGCATCTGCTTGACCGCGGTTTCCATCAGGTCGCGGATGATGGTGTCGACGTCGCGACCGACATAGCCGACCTCGGTGAATTTGGTCGCCTCGATCTTGATGAAGGGCGCGTTGGCGAGCCGTGCCAGGCGGCGCGCGATCTCGGTCTTGCCGACGCCGGTCGGGCCGATCATCAGGATGTTCTTCGGCGTGATTTCCTGGCGCAGCGGTTCGGCGACCTGCTGGCGCCGCCAGCGGTTGCGCAGCGCAACGGCCACCGCGCGCTTGGCGGCGGCCTGGCCGACGATGGGCTTGTCGAGTTCGTGGACGATTTCTTTGGGAGTCATTGGGGCGTGAGGCGTTAGGCGTGAGGGGTGAGGCGCAAGCGGGGCGAGCCGGGCTGATACGCCCAGCGCTTCACCCCTCACGCCTTACAGGGTCTCGATGACATGGTTCTGGTTCGAGTAAATGCAGACGTCACCCGCAATGGTGAGGCTCTTCTTGACGATTTCAAGAGGCGGGAGCTCGGTGTTTTCGAGCAGCGCGCGGGCGGCCGACTGGGCGTAGGCGCCGCCCGAGCCGATGGCGGCGATGCCGAGCTCGGGCTCGAGCACGTCGCCGTTGCCGGTGATGATGAGCGAGTGCTCGCGGTCGGCCACGACCAGCATGGCCTCGAGCCGACGCAGCATGCGGTCGGTGCGCCAGTCCTTGGCGAGTTCGACCGCACTGCGCATCAGGTGGCCGGAGTGCTTGTCGAGCTTGGCTTCGAAGCGCTCGAACAGCGTGAAGGCGTCGGCCGTGCCGCCGGCGAACCCGGCCAGGACCTTTTCCTGGTAGAGCCGCCGCACCTTGCGTGCCGTGGCCTTGATGACGATGTTGCCGAGCGTGACCTGGCCGTCGCCGCCGAGGGCGACAGTCGCGCCGCGACGGACAGACAGGATGGTGGTGCCGCGATATTGTTCCATGTCCAGAATTATAAATGACGCCCTGTCGGGGCTGCCGTGCCGGATATTCGGCGGGCGGACGACTGTCGGGGGCGAAAGAACGGGTTAAGCCGGGTGGCGCGGGTTGAGCTGGGCCAGTTGATCGATGCCCATGACGCGGAAAAGTTCATGGATCAGCGCATTGTGGCCGCGCAGGGTGATGGCCTTGCCGCTGCCGAGGCACTGCATCAGCACGCTGATGAACTGACTGACGCTGCCGTAGTCGACGCGCGTCACCTTCGACAGGTCGACCAGGACTTCATTGTGGGTGGCGGCGTAGCTGCCGACTTGCTGCAGCGCGCTGTCGTTGCCGGGCGTGATTTCGCCGCTCAGCTGCAGGGCGTCATCCTGGGGCTCGGGGGGCGGCGCGGCCTGCACCACTTCGGCCGCCTGGACTTCGCTCCAGGACGGCGGCGAGACCTCGAAGCGCACCGCGTAATCGACGGCCAGGTCCTCGAATTTTTCCTGCTGGCCGAGAGTCTGGTACAGCTCGAGCAGCAGCAGCCAGTGCACTGCCCGGCTGTGGGTCGCGCGATTCAGGTCCTGCAGCAGGGCGATCAGGCGGTCGACGCCGCTGACCTGCAGCTTGCGCTTGGTCTTGCGGGCCGCGCTGAGGATCTTGGCGCATTCGTCGGCGCCGGATTCGTCGACCATCTCGATGCGCGAAAAGTCGATGCGCACCGTGGCTTTCTTGTCGATTTCGGCGATGCCGTCCTTGAGCGTGGCCGCCGCCTTCTTGTCGAGCAGGCCCGGCAATTCCAGGCTGGCCGTCTGGGCTTGCTGGGGCTTGGCGGCACCATTGCCGTTGCCGCCGATTTTCTGCCAGACTGGCGGCGAGGACTCGAAGCGCACGGCGTAGTCCAGGGCCATCTGGTCAAAATCCTTCTCGCGACCCTGGATGGCGTAGAGGTCGAACAGCATGTGCCAGGCACGGCGATCATTGGACTTCACCACGTCCTTCAGCAGGCGTTCGGCGGCATCGCTCTGGCCGCTGGCATACAGGATCGCAGCTTCGTCGACGGCCGACTGGGGGGCGCCGCTGGCTTCTTCCACCACGATGCCGCTGGCGCCCATTTCCATGGTCAGCAGGGTTTCGGTGGGAGCAGGCTGGGCAGACGGCGGCGCAGCCGGCGAAGGTTTCTTCGCGGGGCTGGGCGGCTTGTCCTTGCCTTTCTTGAAAAACGGGAGCGCCACAGGCTATACGTGCTTGATTCAAAAGGGTGGTGATGGATACTAGCGCTGTCGCCCACTTGCAGCAAGCTGTCCCGCGATTCCGGCCATCAGGGCGACAGCGGCGAGCGCAAGGACGATGGCGGGCCCGGCGGGCCAGTCGAACAGGGCCGAAGCGGTGAGGCCGGCCGCGTAGGCCAGCGAGCCGAGCAGCCAGCCGGTCAGCACGCTCCAGGGGCGCGAGCGGTGGCGCACCGCCAGGGCCGGCAGGATCAGGCTGGCAAACACCAAGTACACGCCGACCAGCTGGACCGAGGCGGTGATGGCCAGCGCGAAAATCAGGTAGAACCCGACCGTTCCCAGGCCACCCGGGCGCAGGCTGCGCCATGCCCACATCGCCAGCAGGACGCCATACAGAAGGGCGATCTGCGTGACCTGCCCGGGGGTCGACCAGAGGATCTGGCCGGTCAGCAGTTCGGACAGGTGTTCGCCTCCGTGGGGATCGCCGGCCAGCAGCAGGGCGCCCAGGCTGGCGGCCACCACGAATGCCGATCCGATCAGGGCTTCCTGGATGTCCGGCCAGCGGCGTTCGCAGACCGCCAGTAGCGCGGCGCCCGCGAGCGCCGCTGCCGCGGCGGCCAGCTGGGTGGGCCAGCCCTGTGGCGCCAGGTCGAGCGCATGGGCCGCGATTACGCCGAGCACGGCGATTTGCGCGACGGCCAGGTCGAGAAAGATGATGCCGCGCGCGAGCACCCGCTGCCCCAGCGGCACATGCGTGGCCAGCACCAGCAGGCCGGCAAGCAGGGGCCAGCCCAGCAGGCTGGGGTCGAGCGCGGCCAGGTTCAGGGTGCCGGGGATCAAGGAGCGGCCTTCAACAGCAGGTCGAGCGTGTCGTCGAACAAACCGAACAGGTCGGAAGCCCGGTCGCTGCCGCCCACGGTGTAGGGCAGCGCCACCGCGGGGATGCCGGCGCGTCGTGCCAGCCAGTCGGCCGGACGCGCGCTCTGGTAGGTGGCGCGCAGCACCATGCGTGCCGGCGTGGCCTGCAGTTGCGCGGCGACGCGCGCGAGGTGCGTGACCGAGGGCTCGACCCCGGGCTGGGGCTCCAGGACGGCGACTTCGCGCAGTCCCAGCCATCGCAGCAGATAGGAGAAGGACTTGTGCTGCACCGCGACCGGCTGGTTTCTCAGCGGGGCGGCACGGCTTTCCCAGCGCGTGATGGCGGTCCGCCAGCGCGCATCGAAGGACTGGCCGCGCTTTTGGTACGCCTGGGCGTTGGGCGGATCGATCTCGGCCAGGCGCGCGGCCAGGGCCGCGCTGATCCGCAGGAGGTTGCGCGGATCGGTGTGGATGTGCGGATTGCCTTCGGCGTGTACGTCGCCTGCGGAGCGGTCCACCTGCGCCGGCTTGTCGATCAGCGCCACCCATTTCGCCGTTTCGACGTAGCCGGGCTGGCCCGGCTGGACGCGGCTATTGCCGGCTTCGCGGAGCAACACCGGCAGCCAGCCGATTTCGAGCTCCGCCCCGGTGCAGATCACCAGATCGGCCCGCCGCATTTGCGCGATCAGGCTGGGCCGCGCCTCGATCCGGTGGGGGTCCTGAAATGCCGTGGTGGCGGCATACACCCGGACGTCGTCGCCGCCGAGCTCGCGCGCCAGCGAGGCCCATTCGGGCTCGCAGGCAAACACGTTCAGGGCGGCATGCGACGACAGGGGAAGCCAGAGAAGGAAGAGGCCTATCAGTCGTTTCATGCCGTCTCCTCAGAACTTGTGCGCGCCGTGGCTGCCCAGGCTATGCACATACTGCAGGAACCACTGGCCTTCGTTCAGGCCGGTCATCGACCGGTCCTTGGCGTATTGCAGGCGCACGCGCGAAAACTCCGACGGCGAATAATCGAGCATCAGCGAATGGCGCGTCGGGTGGGCATTCGAAACGGGCAGGTTGGCGTTGTTGGCGCCGAAATCGACCGAGCCCGGGTTCAGGTGATCGTAGCGGTAGCCGGTGCGCCAGCGCGGCATGAACTGGTAGACGGCCTGGGCATAGTAGCCCGACTGGGTCGTCCGGTAGTCGCCTTTGGATGCGGCCCCGCAGCGGCCGTTTTCGCAGGACAGCAGCCCGGTTTCCTTGCGGCGGAAATATTCGGTGGCGAGGCTGAAATTGCGCTCGCGGGCATTGCCGTCGGGCGCCCATTTCCAGACCAGGTCGGCCATCCAGGTCTCGCTGTCGCCGGTGAATTTCGTTTCGACTTCCGCGTCGTCCAGATCCAGGATCTCGCCCTTGCGGTCGCTTGCCTTGGTCTGCAGGAACGACACGCCCGAACGCCAGCTGTGGGACGTGCCCACGTCGCCGCCGAGATGGCCGAACAGCACGCGGCTGCCGGCGCCATTCTTCTTGCGGTCGGAGCCGGGGAAGCTGGCGCCGCGTCCCGCCTCGGCCCCGAACTCCAGGAACAGCTCGGTCGGCGCCACCCATTTGAGCTGCAGGCCGTCATTGCCGTAGCCCTCGCCGAACAGCACGCGATACATCAGGTTGTTGTCGGCAAAATCCCAGGCGTGGGGATGCTTTTCGTTCTGGTAGCCGAGGCCGGACAGGAAACGGCCGCCCTTGATCGAGACGCCATGGCCGAGGTGGCTGGTCTGGAACCAGGCCTCTTCGACCGAGACTTTTTCGTCCTTGAGCGCCATGTTGAAGTAGCCCCGGGAATAGGGGTCGATATTGGCCGACATCACCAGTTCAGTATGGTCTACAGAAAAGCCGCGCGTGACGTCGTCGTGATCGCCGGCGGGCATGAAGCCGGTGATGCGGCGCTCGCCGACGTTGTCGAGCTGGGAATAGCGGCCCTGCAGGATCAGCGAGATATCCGGGTTGAAGCGATTGCCGGCCGCCGCGTCTGCCGGCTGCGCGCGCGCCGCCTGGGAGGGGGGGGCGGCTTCGGCTTGCTGGATCTTGCTTTCCAGTGCCTGGATGCGCGCCTCGTAGGCGGTTCTCATTTCTTTCAGCTCGGCGCGCAGCGCAGCGAGTTCGGGGTTGGCATGAGCCGGGAATGCAGCCGCCATCGCGGCCGCCAGAATAGCGGGACGAAACATGAAGATACTCCAACAATACGTGATCAGTCCCCGCACCGGTTGCCGGTGCGGAGGCGGGATAGGGGGTCAGGTACGTGATGGAGCAGGCGGCGCGCGGGCGCAGGCGGCGAGGGGGGACGCGCCGGGCAGGCAGGCCGAGGCGACCGGCGTTTCGACCGGCTTGCCCGCGGGCAAGGCCAGGACGAGCGGACTGGCCGGCGCGGCGCTGCCGAGGTGAGCCTGGGCGACGCAGACTTCGCACACCTTGTCGGGCACGCCGGTATCGTGCGTGTCCAGGTGGGTGAGCGTATGCGCGAACGCCGTCGCCTGGCCCAGGATCAGGACCAGTGCGAACAACCAGGAGGTCAGTTGGCGGCGCTGCATGGGCGGCATTCTACTTGTCTTGATCGACGGGTGGAACCGGGTCGTAGCCGTGGTCGCAACCGGGACGGCAGCGGCCGATGCGCTTGGCGGCCAGCCAGGCGCCCTTGATCGCGCCATGCTTCTCGACCGCTTCCTTGCCGTATTCCGAGCAGGTCGGCAGGTAGCGGCATTGCCGGCCCAGCCAGGGCGAGAGCGCCAGCTGGTAGACGCGGATCGCGCCAATCAGGATGCGTTGCGCCAGATTCATGGGGCAGGCGCTCCGGCGGCGACCGCGCCGCGGGCCGCGCCCGTGAAATCGGCCAACAGTTTGTCGACGAATTCGGGATCGAGGTCGCGCACGATGAAGACGAAGCGGCTGCGGCGGTCCTCGTCCGGCCAGGTATCGAGCCGCACCTCGGGATAGAGCACGTGCTGTACGCCGTGCAGCACGACGGGCAGGCTTTCATCTTGCAGGTTGACGATGGCCTTGAAGCGCAGCAGGTTCTCGGCGCGGAACGAGGTCAGCATGTTGAGCGCCGACTGCAGGCCGTAGCGGTCGAGCGGCGCGTCGAGTTCCACCGAAAACGCCTGGATGCGGGCATCGTGCGCATCAGGCGTGGGCCTGGCGCCGAGCCTGCCGGCGCGGGCGGGCTGGTAGCGGTGCGGCTTCAGCCAGCGCGCCGCCTCCATTTCGCGGGTATCGGCGTTCCACAGCCCCAGGTTCTGGATGGCGCCGGGGTCGACTTCACCCTGCACGACCGGGAGGATGTCGGCGGCGGGGTTCAGCGCGGCCAGCCGTTCGCGCAGTGCGGCGACGGCCTCTGGCGAGGCGAGGTCGGTCTTGGTCAGCAGCAGCTTGTCGGCCACCGCCACCTGCTTCACGGCCTCGAAGTGGGCGTCGAGCTGGCCCATGCCGAACGCGGCGTCGACCGTGGTGACCACGCCGTCGAGCCGGAAGCGGGCGCGCACCCAGTTGTCGTGCAGCAGGTTGTCGAGCACCGGCGCCGGGTCGGCAATGCCGGTGGTTTCGATGATGACGCGCTCGAAGGGCGGGATATCGCCCTTCTGCCGCGCCATCCACAGGTTCTTCAGCGTCGGCGACAGGCTGCCGGAAATCGTGCAGCAGACGCAGCCGCCCGAGAGCAGCGCCATGGGGCCTTCCATTTTCTGCAGCAACTGGTGGTCGAGCGCGACCTCGCCGAACTCGTTCATCAGGATGGCGGTGCGCGGCAGCGTGCGCACCA
>JBFHQA010000032.1:0-22961 GCA_041592455.1 Thiobacillus sp.
GCCTCGGGCGCGTTGCCTGGCAGATTCAATGCGCGTCGCAACTGCGCCGCCAACGCCGCCCCGAGGTCGTCGGTGGCGAGCACGGCATCGACCGGTTGCGCGAGCGCGCGCAATACCTGCGGCACGGCGAGCTCGGGCTGGTCGAACGGCACGCTCATCAGCGGCGGCAGCCCCCAGCCCGACGCGAGCTGCGGACAGTAGTCGGCGCAGGCGACGAGCTCGATATCGAGCCGTTGCGCGGCGGCAATGAAATCCTCGTTGGCGTAGCCGGCGGCAGGGAGCAACAGCAGAACGCGTGGCACGTCAGAAGCTCGCGAGCTGCGTCTCGGTCGGCTCGGCACAGCAGTACCAGGGCTCGGAGTGGCGGGGAATCGGTTTGCCGAACTGCGCGGCACCGAGCGCCGGCGCAGCTTCGCCAAGTGCGGCGTGCGCGCGTTCCCAGAGGCCGACGAATACCTCGGCTCGCGGCAGGGCCGCTTTCTCGGCCGCCATCACCCAGTCCATGACCTCGGCCTGCAGCGCATCGACGCGCGAGTCATCGGCCTGCCACGGGTAGCCGAGCGAGGCCTCGTCGAACGCGCCGACGCGCGCGGCGAAATCGGGCAGGTGCAGGAGATACGAACCCTGCGGCACCAGGAGGCGGATTGCCAGTTGCACCGGCGGCACCGATTCGACGAGTTGCAGCCTCAGCAGCGTGGCAAGCAGGTCGCGATAGCCCGCGAGCGTCGTCCACGGCGTGAACGGGACGAAGGTCGGTGCGAGCGCGATGCCGAGCGCACGACACTGCGCGAGCGCCGTCTCGAAGTCGGCGTGCGTATGGCCTTTAGCAAGCTTGTCGAGGATCGCATCGTCGACCGACTCGACCGCCGTGACGATGAAGAGCAGGCCCGCTTGCTTCAGGCGCGGCAGCAACGCGACGTCCTGGATCAGATGCTCGACCTTGATCGTCGCGTCCCAGCTAAGGTCGGGAAACCGCGCATGCAATGCCTCGGCGACCTTGAGCGCGTGTGTCGGGCCGTTGAGAAAATCGGGGTCACCAAAGCTGATGTGCGTGGCGCCCGCCTCGACCTGCTGCGCGATGTCGGCGATCACGACGTCGACCGGCACGACGCGAAAGCGGCCTTCGTACACGGGCACCACGGGGCAATGCCGGCACAGGTGCTTGCAGCCGCGGCTCGCTTCGGCAAACCCGGTCACGCGCTCGCTGCCGTCGGGCATCATGAGCTTCGCGTAGCGCGCGAGCGGCGGCAGGCCGTGCCGATCCGGTAATAAGAACTCGATCTTGTCGCGCCGCACCACCGTCTCGGCGGGCGCCGCGCCCGTCTGCACCCAGGCGAGCAGGTCGGGCTCGGATTCGCCGCCGAACACTGCCTCGACGCCGAGCTGCCTGAGCAGCGGCGCGTTGACCGGCGCATAGAGCCCGAACGCCGCGAGCCGCGCGCTGGGTGCGAGCGCGCGAATCCTGGGCAGTGCCGCGACCGCGATGCGCGTGGCGGTGTGCATGCCGAGATACACGGCGACGAACCCGGCGCGTGCGAACGTTTCGGCGTCCAGTTTCTGCTGCGAGAGATCAACGCAGGCGATGTCGATGCCGGCGCGCGCGAACCACGCGGCGGGCTCGGCGAGATTGAACGGCTGGCGGCCGAGTTCGTACGGGCTCACCAAAACAACACGCGCCCCGGAGGGCGCGCGCGTTTCGGTCGTGCAAGCCGTCATGGCAAGCTACTTACTTGCCCTTGGGGCGCTGCTCGAACATCTTGGCAATGCCGGGGTCGCGCGAGGCGCCCGCGGCTTCCATGCGCTTGAGGTATTCCGCCCACAGCGCGTCCTGGTTCACGCCCAGGTCGTAGAGATATTCCCAGGAATAGATGCCGGTATCGTGGCCGTCGGAAAAGAAGAAGTTGATGCCGTACAGGCCGACCGGTTCGGCCGCGTTGATCAGCACGTCCCTTTTTCCGACCTGCAGCACTTCCTGGCCGGGGCCGTGACCGCGCACTTCGGCCGAGGGCGAATACACCCTCAGGAATTCGAACGGCATCTCGAAGCGTGCGCCGTCGTTGAACGCGATCTCGAGCTTGCGCGATGACTGGTGAAGCTTGATGTCGGTAGGGGTGGGAATGGCCATGATAGAAACACTCGAAAGAAATCCAGCCCCCAAGTGTAAACCCGCGAAGCGGAGAATAAACCCTGGCGGAACAAGGGGCTGAAGCCGATTGTGACCTGAAAACTGGCGCGCCCGGCGCGATTCGAACGCACGACCCCTGCCTTCGGAGGGCAGTACTCTATCCAGCTGAGCTACGGGCGCTAGGAGCCGCGAAGCATAGCGGGTTTGCCGCGCGGCGTCTATCCACCGACCTGCTTGTCCCCTTTCCTGAAGGGGCCGGATTCCTTATAATCCGGGGTTTTGATGTCACCCCCCAAGGATACTTTCATGGCCGATTCGAACGCCAAAATGACTCAAGCCACCCCGCAGGAAGTCATTATTTCCATCGCTGCAGGTTTGTTCGCGCCCCTGCTGGCGATTTTTCTGATCGTCCAGCTGGTGCTCGGCATCCAGGACACTCATCAGGCCGACACCTCCAGCGAAGCCGCCCAGCAGGCCACGCAGGAGCGCATCAAGCCGTTTGCCCAGCTGGCCGCACTTGACGCCAACGCTCCCAAGGTCGAGAAATCCGGCCAGGAAGTCTACGACGCCGTGTGTTCGTCCTGCCACACCGCAGGCGCGCTGGGTGCACCCAAGTTCGACAACAAGGGCGACTGGGCAGGACGCCTGGGCCAGGGCTACGACACGCTGATCAAGCACGCCATCGAAGGCATCCGCCAGATGCCCCCGCGCGGCGGCGACGGCGACCTGTCCGACGTCGAAGTGGCGCGCGCAGTGGCCTACCTGGCCAACTCCGCAGGCGCGAGCTTCAAGGCACCGGAACCCGCCGCTCCGGCTGCTGCCGCGGCCACCACGGCTGCCAAGCCGGATCCGGCCAAAGGCAAGGCGGTCTATGACACCAGCTGCGCGGTCTGCCACGCCGCCGGCGTGGCCGGCGCGCCCAAGCCGGGCGACAAGGCAGCCTGGTCGGCCCGCATGAGCCAGGGCTATGCCGGCCTGTACGACAACGCACTGAAAGGCATTCGCGGCATGCCGGCCAAGGGCGGCAATGCCGACCTGCCCGAAGCCGATCTGGCGAATGCGGTAGGCTATCTGTACACGGAAGCAGGTGGCAAGCTGTAATCACCGCTGTTTCACTCGCGCAGGTTCACTCAAGCAAGGGGGATAACATCATGATGGGCAGGTCTTTCTGGATTGTGTTTGCAACAGCTTCGCTGATGGCCTGCGGCCAATCCGAAGATCCGGCGGTTGCCCCCCCTGCCCAGGACCTGCCTCAGCAGGCCGCCCCTGCTGTCGAGGTGCCCGCTCCGGAAGCGGCACCTGCCGAGCCGGTTGCCGCGCCTGCAGAACCTGAGCCGGCGCCGGCAACCGAAAGCGTGGCAGCCAAGCCCGCAGACCCGGCGCCTGCTGCCAAGCCCGCTGTGGCCAAACCGGCCCCTGCCAAGCCCACCCAGCCTGAGCCGGCGAGTGCCACGCCCAAGGCGCCGGCAGCCGAACCGGCAAGCGCGCCGGTCGCCAGCCCGCCCAAGCCCGACCTGGCGCATGGCCAGCAGATTTATCGCCAGGCGTGCGCGTTCTGCCACGACAAGGGCATTGCCGGCGCGCCCAAGACCGGTGACGCCGCGGCCTGGAGCCCGCGCCTGGCGCAGGGCTTGAACACGCTGTACACGACGGCGATCAAGGGCAAGGGCGCCATGCCTGCCAAGGGCGGCAACCCCGCGCTCAAGGATGAGGACGTCAAGGCCGCTGTCGACTATCTGGTAGCCCAGGCACGCTAAACCGCGCCATGCCGCGCGTCTGTCCACAATGCGGTAGCGACAAGATCCGCAGAGCTTCGCTGCACGCCCACAACGGCGTGCTGCACATGCTGCTGCATACGCCCCTGCGCTGCCGGGACTGCCACTATCGCTTCTGGGTATTCAACCCGCTCAAGCCCCTGTTGCTGATCGCCCTTGTCGGTGCGCTGGTCGGACTCACCGCCTGGCTGACGCTGGGCCAGCACTCGGCCATGCCGATTGCCCCGGAAGCCTTCAACCTGCCGCGCGAGCGCGCCGCGCAAGGCGACGCCGAGGCCCAGCTGCAGATGGGCATGCGGTATGCCGAAGGCGATGGCGTGATCCAGAACGACAAGGAAGCCGCCCGCTGGTTTGCCCTGGCCGCAAAACAGGGGCTGGCCGAAGCGCAATACCAGTATGGCCTGGCCCTGCTGAATGGCCGCGGGGTGGTGCAGGACTACCGCGCCGCCTTCGAATGGATCGAGAAGCCCGCCAAGCGCGGCTACGCGAAGGCCCAGTACAGCCTGGGCGAACTCTATCGCTACGGCACCGGCACCGCGATCAACAAGCCGCGCGCCTACCTGTGGTTCAACCTGGCAGCGGCGCAGGGCATCGACGCCGCCGCGAAGGCCCGCGACAGCCTGGTTTGGCAGATCAAGCCCGAGCAGCTCGAGGAAATGCAGGTCGAAGCGCGTCGCCTGAGCCAGGCGCTGCGCATGGGCCACACGCCGCCTGAACAGGCCACCGCGCCGGCCGCGCCTCCGCCTTCACCCTGACCCCGAGCCTGCGCAGGCCCTAGTGATGGGCGTGCGCGCTGTCCGCATCGGCATCCAGCGGCCACAACTGGTGGGCATCCAGCTTCAGGCGGGCGTGCGCCGACAAGGCGGCGAGTTGCGCCTGCTGAGCCATCAGCTGACCTTCCAGCGCCAACCGACGACTCAGCAGAACCTGGTCCAGACTGCCCTCACCCAGACCGTAGCCCCGTGCGGCGAGCCGCGCAGCCTCGGCCAGCGACTGCGCAGCCCGGTCGGCCTGCTTCCAGTTTTCCACCTCGGCCGCCGCGGTCTCGACATCGGCGCGCGCCTCCTGCCGCAGGCGCTGCTCGAGCATCTTGGCCGCCTGCTGTGCGGTGGCGGCCAGCTGCTGGGCCGCCTGCTGGTCGGTGCGGCGCGCAGCACCCGGCAGGGTCAGGCCCAGGTTCAATCCCAGCACATGCTCGTCGCCGCCCGCCTCGTTCTTGTAGAACACGCCGACGTGGGGGTCGACGCTGCGGCGCCCGACGAATTGACGGGCCTCGGCCTCGAGCACCTCCGCCTGCCGGCGCGCCCGGAACAGTTCGTGGCTGTGCTCCAGAACGGCCTCGACATAGGCCTCGGCCGTGCCTTCCGGCAGCGTCGGCTGCGGCAGCGTGTCGCCTGCCTTGACCGGAAGCGACGGGAACTGCGCCAGCAGCCGGCTGCGAGCCTGCTGTTCGCGCGTTGCCGCCTGCTGCTGCTGCAAACGGACCTGCGCCAGCGCCGCCTCGGCATGGACGCGCTCTGATCGCGGCGCTTCACCCAGGCGGATGCGTGCATTGACGCTATCGAGTTGCTGTTCGGCCAAGGCGCGCTGCGCCTGCCACAGCCTGGCCTGGCTGGATACGTTCAGCCAGTCGAACCACAGGGCCAGCAACTGCCGGCCGCTTTCGTGCAAGGCCTCGCCCAGGCTGGCTTCCGCGTGTGCGGTCAGCGCGCCGGCCAGGCCGCGGTCGGCCGCCGCACGTGACGGCAGCCTGAGCGGACGCGACAGGGCCACGCCCCATTCGGCCTGGTTGTCGCGCGTGCCGGTCCGGATGCGGCGCTGCGCGACATCCGCGCCCACCGTCCATTCCTCCCGGCCGCGCTGGAGTCCTTCGCTGCGCAGGGCCTGGGCCGCGAGGTCGCCCCGCGCCTGGGCCACCGCAGGCGTGGCCCAGAGGGCCGCCTCGGCAGCCGCGGGGTCGGGCAGGTATTCGGCGCGCGCCTGGACGCTCCAGGCGAGGGCCAGCGCGAGGGTCAATGCGTGCACGGTTTTCATGCGTGCGCTCCTTTCAGGATAAAGCGACGGTACAACAGCGGCAGCATTACCAGCGTCAGCAGGGTGGCGCTGACCAACCCGCCGATGACGACGATGGCGAGCGGGCGCTGGATTTCGGATCCGGGACCGGTGGCAAACAGCAGCGGCACCAGGCCGAAGGCGGCAATGCTGGCCGTCATCAGCACGGGACGCAGCCGGCGCAGGGCGCCGTCGCGCACCACGGCGTCGCCCTTTAATCCCTGGTTGCGCAGCTGGTTGAAGTGGCTGACCAGCACCACGCCGTTCAGCACGGCGATGCCAAGCAGGGCGATGAACCCGACCGAGGCCGGCACCGACAGGTATTCGCCCGAAGCGGCCAGCGCGAAGATGCCGCCGATCAGCGCCAGCGGCACGTTGACCATCACCAGCACCGCCTGGCGAATATCGCCGAAGGTGACGTACAGCAGGAAACCGATCAGCAGCAAGGCGACCGGCACCACGATCATCAGCCGCTGCGCGGCGCGCTGCTGGTTCTCGAACTGGCCGCCCCAGGCGATGCTGTAGCCGGCCGGCAGCTTGACCTTGTCGGCGACCGCGGCACGGGCTTCCTCGACGAAGCTGACCAGGTCGCGCCCGGCGACGTTGCTCTGCACCACGGTGAAGCGCGCGGCGTTCTCGCGCTTGACGGCCACCGGGCCGTCTGTGCGCGTCAGCTTCGCCACCTGGTCGAGGCTGATCTCGCGCCCGTCAGGCAGCGTCAGGCGCAGCGCCTGCAAGGCCTGCGGCGACTCGCGCAGGTTGGCCGGCCCGCGCAGCTGCAGCGGGATGCGGCGCCCCTGCTGCTGGATCACGCCGATCACCTCGCCTTCCAGTTGGGTGCGCAGCAGGGCGGCGACGTCGTCGGCGCTTAGACCGAAGCGGCCCGCGGCCTGGCGATCGATTTCCGCCTGCAGGTACTGCACGCCCTCGTTCTGCTGCGTGTACACGTCGGATGCGCCGGGGATCTGCTCGACGACGTTGAAGATGTCACCGGCGAGACGATTGAGCGTGGCGAGGTCCGGGCCGAAGATCTTGATCGCCACGTCGCCGCGCGATCCGGTCAGCATTTCCGAAACCCGCATGTCGATGGGCTGGGTGAAGTTGTAGGCGATGCCGGGGAAACCTTCGACCACGGTACGAATCTGATCGGTCAGCCATGCCTTGTCCGGCCGGCGCCACTCGTCCATCGGCTTCAGTACGAGGAAGGTGTCGGTGTCGTTCAGGCTCATCGGGTCGAGGCCGAGTTCGTCGGCGCCGGCACGCGCGACGATGCGGCGGATTTCCGGCACGTGCTTCATCAGCGCCTGCTGCACGCGCAGATCCTGCGCGACCGACTGCTCCAGGCTGATCGACGGCAGCTTTTCGAGCTGCACCAGGATGTCGCCCTCGTCCATCACCGGCATGAAGGTCTTGCCGATCAGGGGATAGACCGCCACGGCCGCCAGCATCAATGCGCCCGCCGCGACGTACACCCGCTTCGGGCGGGCCAGTGCGCCATCGAGCAGCGGCGTATAGATCGCCTGCGCCCGGCGCAGCAGCCACGGATCGGTATGCTCGGCCTGCTTGAGCAACAGCGAGGACAACACCGGAATCACGGTCAGCGCCAGCAGCAGGGAAGCCGCCAGCGCGAACACGATGGTCAGCGCGACCGGCGCGAACAGCTTGCCCTCGAGGCCTTCCAGCGTCAGCAGGGGCAGGAAGACGATCGCGATGATCGCGATGCCGGACGCCACCGGCACCGACACCTCCTGCACCGCCCACAACACCCGCTGCAGCGGTTTTTCATCGGTGCGCTCTGGGTCGTGCGCCAGATGCGCGACGACGTTTTCCACCACCACAACGGCCGCGTCGACCAGCAAGCCGATGGCGATGGCCAGGCCACCGAGGCTCATCAGGTTGGCCGACAGGCCGAACTGCCGCATCAGCACGAAGGTCGCCAGCACCGACAGCGGCAGGATCAATGCGACCACGATCGCCGCACGCAGGTTGCCGAGAAACAGCAGCAGCAGGATCACCACCAGGACGGCCGCCTCGAGCAGCGCGGTGCTGACGGTGCCGACCGCGCGGTCGACCAGCTGGGCGCGGTCATAGAACGGCGAGACCGTCACGCCCTTGGGCAGGGTCGGGGCGATCTCGGCCAGCCGCTGCTTGACGTTCTTGATCAGTTCGCCGGCGTTGACGCCGCGCAGGCCGATCACGAGGCCTTGAACGGCCTCGCCCTGGCCATTCTGCGTCACCGCGCCGTAGCGGGTCAGCGCGTCCATGTCGACGCGCGCCACATCGCCCACGGTGACGACCACGCCAGCCACGTGCTTGACGCTGATGCGGCGCAGGTCGTCGAGCGAAGCGACGCCGCCGTTGACGCGCACGACCCAGGTTTCCTCGCCTTCGTTGACGCGCCCCGCGCCATCGTTGCGGGTGTTGGTTTCAAGCGCCTGGCGCAGTTCGTCCAGCGTGACGCCGCGCGCCGTCAGCGCCGCCGGATCGGGACTCACGGCGAAGGTCGCGACGTGCCCGCCGAGCGCGTTGACGTCGGCCACGCCGGGAATCGCGCGCAGCTGCGGCCGGATGGTCCAGTCGAGCAGGGTGCGCTTTTCCGCCAGCGACAACGGGCCCTCGATGGTGAACATGAACAGCTCGGACAGCGGCGTGGAAATCGGCGCCAGGCCGCCCGACACGTTGTCCGGCAGGTCGCCCTTGACGTTGGCGAAACGCTCCGCCACCTGCTGGCGCGCCCAGTAGATGTCGGTGCCTTCCTTGAAGTCGACGGTGATGTCGACCAGCGCGTTCTTCGACAGGCTGCGCAGGATGGTCTGGTTCGGAATGCCGAGCAGTTCGGTCTCGACCGGCTGGCTGATGCGCGCCTCGACTTCTTCCGGCGTCATGCCGGGCGCTTTCAGGATCAGCTTGACCTGGGTGGTCGACACGTCCGGAAAGGCGTCGATCGGAAGCTGCTGGAAAGCCCGCACGCCCAGTCCCGCCAGCACCAGTGCCAGCGCGAGCACGAACCAGCGTCGCGCCAGCGCGAATTCGGTGAGGGTGTTCAGCATGTCATTCCCCCAGCCACTGGGCCTTCAGCGCCGCCACGCCCCTGACGGCGACGCGGCTGCCCGCGGCCAGCCCGACGATTTCGGCCTGGCTGGCATTCTGCCGCAGCAGTTGCACCCGGGTAGGCGCGAATCCCCTGGCGGTCTCGACAAACACATGAGGCACATTGATTTTCCAGACCAGCGCGGAAGCCGGGACGATCAGGCTTTTGTCTGCCTGGGTGCCCGCAATGGCGACTTCGACCGACTGGCCGGGGCGCAGCCATCCCTGCGGGTCAGCCAGACTGGCACGGGCGAGCACGCTCTGCGCGGCATTCAACTGCGGCAGCAGGGCGGTGATGCGGCCACGCGCGTCGCTGCCGGTCACGGCCACCTGCTGACCGACTGCGACCTGGCGCGCCTGAGCGGTCGACAGCGGGATGTCCAGTGCCAGCTTCGAGAGATCCGCCACCTTGAGCAGCACCATGCCGGCATCCACCCGCTCGCCCGGCTCGACCGCATGCTCCGTCACGACGCCGGCAATCGGCGCGCTCAGGGTGATCGAACTGCCCGACACCTTGCCGCTGCCGAGCATGCCCAGCGCAGTCTGCGCGGCCGACAAGCCGGCGCGCGCGGACTGCGCCTCGGACCGGGACGCGCGCAATCGCGATTCGGCGATCAGCCCTTCGGCAAACAGCTTCTCGTCGCGCGCCGCATTGCCGGCCGCCAGCTGCGATCTCAGCCGCGCCTGCGTCAGCGCGTTCTGCGCATCGGCCAGGCCGGGCATCGACAGCGTGACCAGCGGTGCGCCGCGCTTGACGGCATCGCCAGCCTGGACATGCAGCTGCGTGACCAGCGCCTCGCCGGCGGCGGCGATCACGCGCACACCGGATGGCGGCAGCGTGATCCGCGCAGGATACGTAAGCGCAGGGCTTCCGGCCTGGTCAGCCGCCACGGAGGTGACGATGCCAAGATTCTTTTTTTGTGCCGCCGTCAGCGGCAACTCATCGGCAACAGCCGGGGTGGCGCCCGACAGCGCCATGACGAACAGGGGGACGGTCAAATAACCAGCACGCATGCGTGATCTCCAGATGCAAAATTGCGGGCAGGCGCGCGCGACGGCGCGCCGCGATGGACGATCAGGCGGCAGGCGGAGCCAGAGCGTGGGGAAGGGCGAGATCGGGACGTGAAGCCAGCGGCGGCGAGGCAGGCAAGCCCACGCCGGGCAACTCAAGCACTACGGACTGCGTCAGGGCCGGCCCCTGGACGGCGGGCTGCATGTCGTTCACCACCGCCAGTGCCGCGACCCGCACCGGCATGCCGTGCGCCACGGCGACCTCAGCCCCATGTTCCTGGGTGGCCACCGCATGGTAGGCGGCATCGACATGCTCACCCTGATGCATATGCAGGAGGCCGCCGTGATCGATCTGAACCGCTCCTGCGTGCGCATGGATGAACGGGCTTATCGTCTGCAGCGAGACGAAGAACCAGAGCATCAGGAGGCGGATGGAATGGCGCGACACGGTCAGTGAAATCAATCGGTCCGGACAGGTGATCAGATTACAGGATGCAGGAGCGTCCCGCGATCCATTGTTGCATGACAGGCCCGGATGATGCCCGGTGATTCTTAAGTTTGCCTTAAGCAAGAACGACGATGCTTCACTCCGCTCCTGGAGAATCCCATGTCTATCGCTAACCGGTTTCGCGCTTTCCACCTGGTCACCGCCGTGTATCCGATGACGGCCTGGCTGGCCGGCTGGTTTCTGCTTTTGCACACGGCCCTGCGCGCGGTTCTGATGGCGCAGACCTGGCATGCCGCGCAATTGACGCCCCCTGCAGCCGTTGCGGTGCTGGGCACCGGACTGGCGTTCGACCTTGTGACGCTGGGCCTGGCCCTGCCTGCGATACTGCTGCTGGAAAGCGCGCTGGGCACACGCAAGCAAGCCGGCCGTATCCGCCGCGGGCTCGTGCTGGCCGCGGGCGTGATCGGCCTGTTTGCGCTGGGTTTCGGCGTGATGGCGGAATGGTTCTTCTGGGACGAGTTCGGCGTGCGCTTCAATTTCATCGCGGTGGATTACCTGGTCTACACGCACGAAGTGATCGGCAATATACGCGAGAGCTTTCCGGTCGGCACGCTGCTCGGCACGTTGGCCATCGGCACGCTGGCCGTGACCTGGGCCAGCCGCAACTGGCTCATGCGTGCAGCCGAGCCCGCTGCCCGGCGCAGCACGCGCAAGTTGGCCTGGCTGGCCAGCGTGGCGGTGGCGGCCGCCCTGACGGCCGGCTGGTCGATGGAAGCGCGATGGGGGGGTAACGAATACCAGAAGGAGCTGTCCGCCAACGGTCTCTACAGCATGGGCTACGCGTTCGGCCACAACGAGATCGACTACTTCGACTTCTATGCCACGCGTCCGCTGGAATCCGCATCCCCGGCGGCCGAGCTGCCACGCATCGTCACCGCGACGCGGCCCAGGAACGTCGTCATCGTCACCATGGAAAGCCTCTCGTCGAGCTACATGTCACACGGCGGCAACACGCAGAACATCACCCCGAATCTCGACCGTCTGGCCGGACAGGGTTTATACCTGGCCAACCTGCGGGCGACCGGCAATCGCACGGTGCGGGGGCTGGAGGCCACCTCGCTCGCGATCCCGCCCCTGCCGGGTCACGCGGTCGTCTGGCGTGCCAACAACCAGCATATGGAAACGCTGGGGGCGGTGCTCGCCGACCACGGCTACGCCAACCATTTCATGTATGGCGGCTACGCGCGCTTCGACAACATGGACGCCTACTTCGGCGGCAACCATTACCAGACCATCGACCGCAGCCAGTTTCCGGAACAGCACCGTGGTTTCGGCAACATCTGGGGGCTGGCCGACGAGCATCTGTTCGACTATGCGCTCGAGCAGATGGATCGCGATGCCGCCAGCGGCAAGCCGTTCCTGATGCACCTGATGACCACGTCCAACCACACGCCCTTCACTTTTCCCGAAGGGCGAATCGATCTGCCGCGCGGGCGCTCCGGCGCCGTCAAATACGCCGACTACGCCTTGGGCCGCTTCATCGAGATGGCGCGTGGCAAGCCCTGGTTCAAGGACACGCTGTTCGTGCTGGTGGCCGACCATTGCGCCTCGAGCAAAGGCCGCTCCAGCCTGCCTCCCGAGAACTACCACATCCCCGCCATCCTGTATTCGCCCGCCCATGTTGCGCCGCACACCGACAACCGGCTTGCCAGCCAGATCGACCTTGTGCCGACGGTGCTCGACCTGCTGGATCTGCCAGAACGTTTGCGCTTCATGGGGCGCAGCGTGCTGCATGCCTATCCGGACAAGGGGCGCGCGTTTATCGCCACCTATCAGAAACTGGGCTTCATGACGCCCGACCAGCTGGTGGTGCTGAGCCCCGGCCACCGCATCGAGGATTGGAAACTGAACAGCCGCCAGGAGATTGCCGCCCCCATTCCGCTCACCGATGACATGGCCAGGCGCGCCATCGGCGCCTATCAGGAAGCGGCGAGGAGGCTGCGGGATGGCGAACTGCAGCATGCCACACCAAGCAAGCCCGTTGCAGAAATGGCGCCTCCCCACGCTTAAGCCTGACATAAGACTGCATGCGTACAGTCGGCTTAACCCTCTACAGGAGACAGCCATGTCACATCATCATGCTCCCGCGTTCGACCCGCTGCTGCGGTTGCTGCACTGGGCCATCGCCCTGTCGGTGATCGCGCTCATCGCCACCAGCCAGCTGGCAGAGCTTCTGGAGCACGGCCCCTACGAGCACGCGATCTGGAATCTGCATATCCTGTCCGGATACGGGCTCGCCGCCGCGCTTGCCACGAGACTGCTATGGGGCCTGGTCGGGCCGGCCAGCGCGCGCTGGCGCGACCTGTGGCATCCTGCCGTCTGGAAGGATGCGTTCAGCCATCTTCGCTTGCCGCGCACGCATCGCGCCGGCCACGATCCGCTTGCCAGTCTCGCCTACCTGTTCGCCTACGCCGTCATGATCCTGATGGTCGTCACCGGCCTTGGGCTGGCTGCCAGCGAATTCCAGTCAGGCCCGCTGGCGCCCTGGCTGGGGCAAGCCAGTTGGCTGGAGGACATGCTGGAAGACCCGCACGAAGCCGGCTTCGCGCTAATGCTCGGCTTCATCGGCCTGCACATGGCAGCGCTGGTATTCCACAAGCTTCGCGGCGAGCAGGTCGCACGGCGCATGTTCTTCGGCAAGCGGCATCCTTCAAAAACCGCAACCACGCATGATTAAATGGCAGTCTGGACTCAATCCCGGGATGGACCCTGAGCGATGCGCATATTACTGGTGGAAGATGATCGCCTGCTGGGCGACGGCCTGCAGGCTGGTCTGACCCAGGCCGGCTACGCCGTCGACTGGCTGCGCGATGGCGAGGCGGCAGTCGCGGCGCTATCGACCGAGTCGTTTGCCGCGGTCGTGCTCGATCTCGGCCTGCCCAAGCGCGACGGCCTGTCGGTGCTGCAATGGCTGCGCGGGCGCCACGACGCCACGCCGGTGCTGATCCTCACGGCGCGCGACCAGCTGGAAGACAAGGTGCGCGGCCTCGACCTCGGCGCCGACGACTACGTGCTGAAGCCTTTCGACCTCGATGAAATCGCCGCCCGCCTGCGTGCGCTGGTGAGGCGGGCCCACGGCCGCCCGGAGCCCGTGCTCGCACTCGGCGACATCGAGCTCAATCCGGCCGCCCGCACCGTCAACCGGGCGGGTGCCCCGGTCGATCTGACCGCTCGCGAATTCGATCTGCTGCACGTCCTGCTGCAGAACGCCGAACGGGTGATGACCCGCCGCACGCTGGAAGAACAACTCTATAGCTGGGGCGAGGCCGTCGACAGCAATGCCCTCGAAGTCCACATCCACCACCTGCGGCGCAAGCTCGGCAACGAACTGATCCGCACCGTGCGCGGCGTCGGCTACATGGCGACGACGGGGTCTACAGCTGCATGAATTCCAGGCAATCCTATTCGCTGCGGCGACGCCTGGTCTGGCTGCTGGTCAGCGCGGTGGCCGCGATCTGGCTGGTGTCCACCGTCGTGGTCTACCAGCGGGCCCATCACGAGGCGGATGAGCTGCTCGACAACCAGCTGACCCAGGTGGCCGACACGCTGCTCGCCATCGTGGCCGGCGGCGAGGTCGACCATTTCGTGAAGGAACTGCACGAGCATGCCCAGGGCTACCCGGTCCCCATCGCCTTCGAAATCTGGCGCAGCCATGATGGCGTGTCGCAGCGGCTCGTCACCTCGCCCGGGCATACCGAACTGGCGACTGACAACAGTATCGGGTTCAGCGAGCACGCTCATCAGGGCAGCAGCTGGCGGTTTTATTCCGTGCAGGACAGCGAGGGCGAATACCGCGTCATCGTTGGCCAGGCGCATGCCGCGCGGGATCGCCTCGCGCGCGAAATCGGCCTGTCGCTGCTGATCCCGGCCGCGCTGGCGCTGCCGCTGATGGCGCTGGCGGTCTGGTGGGGGGTGGGACGCACGCTGCGCCCGGTCGATGCGGTGGCACGCGCGGTCGGCGCGCTCGACCCACTGGCGCTGACGCCGCTCGATCAGTCCGCACCGCTGCCGGACGAGATCGCGCCATTGCGCCAGGCGTTCAATGCATTGATCCAGCGCGTGTCCGAAGCCTTCGACAACGAGCGCCGCTTCACCGCCGATGCCGCGCATGAATTGCGCACCCCCCTGGCGGCCCTGAAGATCCAGGCGCAAGTCGCGCTGCGCGCGTCCGACGCCGAAAGCCGCCAGCATGCATTGTCCAAGGTCATGTCCGGCGTCGACCGGATGACGCATCTGGTCGAGCAACTGCTCACGCTGGCGCGCGTCGATCCCGGCCGGCAAGACATGGCGCCACCGTCACTGGACCCGGCTGACCTCATCGCCACGGTGTGCGCCGATCTGATGCCGCTGGCACAGCGCCAGCAACAGGCCCTCTCCGTGGACGCCCAGTCGGGATGCGCCGTTGCGATCACGCCGGCATGGTTGCAGATCGCCCTGCGCAACCTGGTCGACAACGCCTTGCGCCATGCCGGCAAAGGTGCGCACATCGAAGTCAGCCTGAAGAAAACCGGGATGGGCTGCGCCCTCACCGTCGCAGACGACGGCCCGGGCGTGGCGCCGGACATGCGTCCCAGGCTCGCCGCACGCTTTGTGCGCGGCGAAACCGAAGGCGAAGGCTGCGGGCTTGGCCTCTCGATCGTGTCGCGCATCGCCGCGCTTGCAAACGCCCGGCTGGAATGGGGCGAGGGGCTGGCTCGTCCCGATGGCGGCAGAGGATTTTCCGCCACGCTCAGCTTCGATACGACCCCGGCTCAAAACACAGGGATTATTTGACGGCTTGAATCTCCGTCACGGTGAAGCTGCCGTTCATTCGTTCGACGCGAAACTTCACCGTGTCGCCCTCCTTGATCGTGTTCAGCAGCGTGGGCGACACCACGCGGAACACCATGGTCATGCCCGGCATGTCGAGATTGACGATCGGGCCGTGCTTGATCGTGACCTTACCGTTGGCGGCGTCGATCTTGCGCACGACGCCATCGGTCATGACCTGGGCCTGGGCGACTTGCATCGGTGCCGGTTCGGCGTGGAGCAAGGTGGGCACAAACAGCAATCCCAGCAATGAAACAGGTTTGAACATTGGATTCCTCCTGTCAGGGGCAGCGCGTCAGCCCGCCTCACGCGGGCCACGGCGCTGCCGGTTGCTTAATGACCCGCGTGACCGTCGTGCGCGCCGGGCTTGCGCACCGTCACCTCGACGTCACCCGGCTTGCCCTTCGGCGATGCGGCCTTCGGCGCGCGCACCGGTTCCGGAACCGTACCGGTGAATTCGTAAGCCTGCGTGCCTTGCGGCTGCTTGTACCAGCCCGGATCCGAATAGTCGCCGCGTTTCTGGTCCCGCCGCACCTTCATCATGGTAAACATGCCGCCCATTTCAACCGGTCCGTAGGGGCCCTGGCCGGTCATCATCGGCAGCGTGTTGTCGGGCAGCGGCATCTCCATCTCGGCCATGTCGGCCATGCCGCGCTCGCCCATCACCATGTAGTCGGGCACCAGCTTGTTGATATTCTTCATGATACCCGTGTGGTCGACGCCGATCATGGTCGGCACGGCGTGGCCCATCGCGTTCATGGTGTGGTGGCTCTTGTGGCAGTGGAACGCCCAGTCGCCTTCCTCGTCGGCAAGGAACTCGATCTGGCGCATCTGCCCGACCGCGATGTCGGTGGTGACCTCGGGCCAACGCGAACCTTTCGGCGTCGGGCCACCGTCGGTACCGGTGACCTCGAACTCGATCCCATGAATATGGATCGGATGGTTGGTCATCGTGAGGTTGCCGACCCGGATGCGCACCTTGTCATTCAAGCGCACATTCAGCGTGTCGATGCCCGGAAACGCGCGGCTGTTGAAGGTCCACAGGTTGAAGTCGAGCATGGTGTTGACCTGCGGCGTCGCGCTGCCGGGGTCGATGTCATAGGCGTTGAGCAGGAAGCAGAAATCGCGGTCGACAGTCTCGATCAACGGATGCTTGCCCTTGGGATGCGTGACCCAGAAGCCCATCATGCCCATCGCCATCTGCGTCATCTCGTCGGCGTGCGGGTGGTACATGAACGTGCCCGGCCGGCGCGCGACGAACTCATAGACGAAAGTCTTGCCGACCGGAATCTGCGGCTGGTTGAGGCCTCCGACGCCGTCCATGCCGTTGGGCAGGCGCTGGCCGTGCCAGTGGATCGTGGTGTGCTCGGGCAGGCGGTTGGTGACGAAGATGCGCACGCGGTCGCCCTCGACGACCTCGATGGTCGGTCCGGGGCTCTGGCCGTTGTAGCCCCACAGGTGGGCCTTCATGCCCGGTGCGATCTCGCGCACCACGGGTTCGGCGACGAGGTGAAATTCCTTGACCCCGTTCTTCATGCGCCACGGCAGCGTCCAGCCATTGAGCGTCACCACGGGGTTGTAGGGCCGGCCGTTGGGCGGCACGAGCGGCGGCATGGTATCGGGCTTGTCCATGCTGACGATCTCGGGCAGTGCCGCCAAGGCAGCGGGGCTGACGCTGGCTGCGGCAACCGCGCCGGTCAGTTTGAAAAAATCGCGTCGTGAAGTCATGTTCGTTCCTTGTTCTTTAGTGGCCGCCGCCTGCGTCGGCAGGCGCAGCAGCTGCATTGGAGACCATCATCGTGGCGCCGGGCTTGCCGACCAGTGCCATCTGCAGGTCGGACTCGGCGAGCCAGTAATCGCGCTGGGCCTCGATGGCGGCGTTGACGGCGGCGATCTGCGAGCGCGCGTCGGCGAGCAGATCGAACACGCCGATCAGCATGCCGTTGTAGCGCAGCAGGTTCTCGTCGGAGATGCGTTTCTTGAGCGGCACCACCTCGTCGCGCAGGTGGCGTGCGATCGCGTACTGCGCCTGCTGCATCGCATAGGCCTCGCGCACTTCGGAGCGCGCGTTGACCGCCGCTTCGCGGGCGGACTCGAGTGCCTGGCGGTAGCGCGACTCGGCCTGCACCACGCGCGTCTGGCCGAAATCGAAAATCGGCAACTCGAAGCTGATCTCGTAGCCGCGCTGCTGCCGTTCCTCGTTCGAGCCGTTGTTGATGATGCCGAGCTCGAGCACGTTGATGAAGCGCGTGCTGCGCGTGAGCCCGAGGTTTTTAGCAAGCGCCTCGGTCTGGATCTTCATCGCGGCAAGGTCGATGCGCGAATCCATCGCCTGCTGCTCGACGTTGGCGAGCTGCGGCAGCGATTTCGGCAAATCGGGCAGGCGGTCGGGCAGCTTGACCCTGTCGGAATCGGGCAAGCCCATCAACCGCACGAGGCGTTCGCGCGCCTGCAGCGTGGCACCCTCGGCACGCGCCACGGCGAGCGCCGCATCGGCGTAGAACGCATGCTCGCGCGCCTGCTTGAGCTTGCTCCAGTTGCCTGCGGCGGCCATGCGGCGAGCCAGTTCGGCGCCGGTTTCGGCGGCCTCCATCGCCTGCTGCTGGTATTCGGCCGTCTGTTTCGCGGCCACCGCGGCGACCCACGCCTTGCGCGTGTCGGATGCGAGCCGCAGCACGTCGAGGATCAGCTTGCGCCGCGTCTGCTCGAACAGGCGCTGCTCGATCTCGGCGCGCATTGGCATCGTCAGCAGACGCGCCAGGTTGAAGTGCAGGCTGCGCTCCCACTCGATCTCGTCGCCGCGCGTGAGGCGACCAATCGAGAAGCCCGGGTTTGGAAGCCGCTGCGCCGCCACCCAGTCGGCCTCGGCGATGCCCAGCGTGCTGAAGGCCGCCTGCAGGCCGGGGTTGTTGAGCAGCGCGATCTGCACCGCGTCGTCCGCGCTGAGCGGTTGCGCCAGCATGGCATCGACGCGCGCCTGGATCTTCGCGCGGCTTTCGTTGTCCTTCGTCCAGACGACCTCCTTCTGGATGCGGGTCTGCGCCTCGGACTGGATCGCGTCGAAGCCGCCGTCCCTGGAAAAGCTTGCGCAGCCGCCGAGCAGGGACGTGGCGATCACGGCCAGCGCGAGGGTGCGCGGGGTAAACGGAATGTTCTTCATGGTGGTAGTCCTCAATGGCCGTGGTGATGGTGGTGGTCATGCATGCCACCTGCCGCCCCGCCTCCACCCTGCTGCACCTCGCGCAGATAGGTCATCCAGCCGCCGATCTCGCCGACGCGGTCGTTGGCCTCGCGCCAGTCCTGTACGGGTTCGTCGCGCCAGGACTGGTATTGGCTGAAGGGCATGACCGGCTTGTCCGCCATTGGCATCGTCATGGTCATGGTCTCGGCAGCGTGGACCGGCGTTGCGGCCAGCAACAGCCCGCACGCGGTCGCTGCCGCAATACGACTCACTAATGTTTTCATGTTGTACCTCGCAAATCTCGCAGACAGGCTGCGATCAGAATCGGGAATGCGCACCGCCAGGCGGCACGCGACTCAGGCGAAGGCGGGTCGGGGGGGGCGCTCGGGGCCGTCGGGAATGAAGCCGGCGAAGGAGACGTCAGCGTGCGGGATCGCGCCGTTCGAGGCGCTCGTCACAGGGGGAATGCGCACGTCCGGGATCAACACGGACGAGGCGAGATAGCACGTTGCGCAATGCTTGCAGACGGGTTCGGAAGCCGGTGCGGCATCGATCGGCGCGGCGTCGTGGCAGCTCATTGCGGTATCCATCGCTTCCGCTCGGTGCTCGACTGCCGCCACCCGCTGCGGCTGATGCGAAAACGCGCAACCGAACATCGCGGCAGACGCGAACGCCTGCAGCGGCAGGATCAGCATCAGGAACGTCAGCAAGAAGCGATGGAGTTGTTTTCGCACGAAATCAGTTTAATCAAAAACCGGGGTCTATCCAACTGACCGCAGCCCTCACGGTCAGGTTCCCCGCTTCAGGAACGCCGCTTGCGCGGCTCGTAGTGCACGACAGCGCGCATGATCTCGGAATAGGGAAATTCGGCGCAGCTGCCCAGGCTGGCCTTGCCCTGCCTGACGGCTGCGGCCACATCGGTCGTTTCGTCGCCTGCGCCGCCCAGGGCGGCGGCCAGCCCGCGAACGCCGCCGCACTGGGCGCGGATTTCCTTGCCGAACGGCCAGGGCGCATCGGGATTGATCTTCAGCGCGAATTGCGCGTTGTCATGCAGCGCCTGGTAGAACACGAGGCAATCCTCGCGGGCGGCGGGATCGCTGCAGGCGATCGCCTCGCGCTCGGCCAGGTTGAGCTTGCGCGAGCGGTCGCAGCCCACGCAGCGCGACAACAGCGCCCGCTCGAACGGACAGCTGTATTCGATGTAGGCCTTGCGGGCCAGCTTGTAGGCGGTTTCGTTGTACTCAGCCATGCGGCGTCATCACACAATGGAAGCGGGCGAGGGCTACCAGTCGTCGCCCGACAGCCGCTGGTCCAGTTCGCGCTCGGCCATCAGGGTGTCCTGGGCGGCGATCTCGTCCTCGGCAAAGATCATCTTGATCCGGTCGCCCGACTTGGGGTCGAGCGACTTGCGCAATTCATTGGTGTGCGCCTTGGCTTCCTTGAAAGACGCCCACTCGCCCTGCTTTTCAAGCACCTTGAACATACCGATGCGGAATACGTAATAAGGCATGATCGTTCCTCAGCTCAGCTTGCCGTGGCACTGCTTGTACTTCTTGCCCGACCCGCACGGACAGGGGTCGTTGCGTCCCACCTTGGGATAGGCGTCCGCAGGCGCCGACGCGGCAGCAGCGGCCTCGGCAAGGTCCTGCCCCTCGTCGTAACCGGCGTGCTGGTATTGCACGTTGGATACGCCTTCGTTCAACTCAACCGACCGCACGTCCTCGGGGACGCGCACCTGCACGGTGCTGGTGATCTGGGTCACTTCGGCCTTGATCGCGGTCAGCATGCCCGAGAACAGCTCGAACGCCTCGCGCTTGTATTCCTGCTTGGGCTGCTTCTGCGCGTAGCCGCGCAGGTGGATGCCCTGGCGCAGGTGATCGAGCGCCGACAGGTGCTCGCGCCAATGGGTATCCATGCTCTGCAGCATCACGGCGCGCTCGAACTGGCGCAGGCCCTCGGCACCGACCAGCGCTTCCTTCTCGGCATGGATCGCGTCGGCGGCTTCCTGGATCTTGTTGCGCAGCCCCTCTTCGTTCAGCGTCTTCTCTTCTTCCAGCCACTTCTGCAGCGGCAGGTCGAGCGCGAACTGGGCCTCCAGAGCCTTTTCCAGGCCCGGAACGTCCCACTGTTCCTCCATGCTGCCCGGCGCGATGTGCAGATCGATGGTGTCGTTCAGCACGTCGTTGCGCATGGCGCGGATGGTGTCGCCGATGTCGGCGCTCGCCAGCAGTTCGTTGCGCTGCTCGTAGATGACCTTGCGCTGGTCGTTCGACACGTCGTCGTACTCGAGCAGCTGCTTGCGGATGTCGAAGTTGCGCTGCTCGACCTTGCGCTGCGCGTTCTCGATGGCGCGCGTCACCCACGGGTGCTCGATCGCCTCGCCCTCGGGCATCTTGAGGCGGTCCATGATCGCGGCAACGCGGTCGGACGCGAAAATGCGCAGCAGCGGGTCTTCGAGCGACAGGAAGAAGCGGCTCGAACCGGGGTCGCCCTGACGGCCGGAACGGCCACGCAGCTGGTTGTCGACGCGCCGCGATTCGTGGCGCTCGGTGCCGATGATGTGCAGGCCGCCGGCGGCGAGCACAGCGTCGTGGCGCGTCTGCCAGTCAGCCTTCAGCGCGGCGATGCGGCTGGCCTTGTCGCTGTCGGACAGGGCCTCGTCCTGCTGGATGGCGTCGAGCTCCTTCTGGATGTTGCCGCCGAGCACGATGTCGGTGCCGCGGCCGGCCATGTTGGTCGCGATCGTGATGCCGCCGGGCATGCCGGCCTGGGCGATGACCTCGGCTTCGCGCTCGTGCTGCTTGGCGTTGAGCACGTTGTGCGGCAGGCCCGCCTTCTTCAGTTCGGCCGACAGGTGCTCGTTGGCCTCGATCGAGGTGGTGCCGACCAGCACCGGCTGGCCCTGGGCGTTGCGCTCGCGGATGTCGTTGATCACCGCTTGGTCGCGTTCGCGACCGGTGCGGTAGACCTGGTCGTGCTCGTCCTTGCGGATCATCGGGCGGTGCGTCGGGATGACCACGGTCTCGAGGCCGTAAATGCTCTGGAATTCGAATGCCTCGGTGTCCGCCGTGCCGGTCATGCCCGACAGCTTCTCGTACATGCGGAAATAGTTCTGGAAGGTGATCGAGGCGAGCGTCTGGTTTTCCTTCTGGATCGCCACGCCTTCCTTGGCCTCGACGGCCTGGTGCAGGCCCTCCGACCAGCGGCGCCCGCTCATCAGGCGGCCGGTGAACTCGTCGACGATGATGACTTCGCCGTTCTGCACGACGTAGTGCTGATCCTTGAAGAACAGCGCATGCGCGCGCAACGCCGCGTACACGTGATGCATCAGCATGATGTTGGCGGCGTCGTACAGGCTGCCGCCCTCGGGCAGCAGGCCCATCTCGTTGAGGATGGCCTCGACCTTCTCGTGCCCCGCCTCGGACAGCAACACCTGGCGCGATTTCTCGTCGACCGAATAGTCGCCGTCGGACGTCTCGTCCTTTTGGCGCTCCAGCCGCGTCGGAACGAGGTTGCACTGCTGGTAGAGCGCGGTGTTTTCTTCCGATTGGCCGGAAATGATCAGCGGCGTGCGCGCCTCGTCGATCAGGATCGAGTCGACTTCGTCGATGATGCCGAACGCGAGCGGGCGCTGCACCTTCTGGCCGAGTTCGAACACCATGTTGTCGCGCAGGTAGTCGAAGCCGTATTCGTTGTTGGTGCCGTAGGTGATGTCGGCGGCGTACGCGGCCTGCTTCTGGTCGTGCGGCATCTGCGACAGGTTGACGCCGGTGGTCAGGCCGAGAAAACCGTACAGCTTGCCCATCGACTCGGCGTCGCGGCTGGCCAGGTAGTCGTTGACCGTGACCACGTGCACGCCCTTGCCGGTCAGCGCGTTCAGATAGGCGGGCAGCGTCGCCATCAGCGTCTTGCCCTCGCCGGTGCGCATCTCGGCGATCTTGCCGTCGTGCAGCACCATGCCGCCGACCATCTGCACGTCGAAGTGGCGCATGCCGAGCACGCGCTTCGAGGCCTCGCGCACGACGGCGAAGGCTTCGGGCAACAGCTTGTCGAGCGTTTCGCCCTCTTTAGCCGTACCAGCCTCGCCCAGGCGGGATTTGAATTCGGCCGTCTTGCCGGCAAGTTCGGCGTCGGAGAGGTTTTCCATCTCCGGTTCGAGCGCATTGATCGCCTTGACCTTTTGCAGGTATTGTTTGACCAGCCGGTCGTTGCGACTACCGAAGACTTTCTTGAAAATGGATTGCAGCATGAGAAATCCGAAAAGGCCCGCAGGACGCGGAAAATCGTCGCAGTTTAGCATAGCGACAGGGGCATGCCGTGACACCGCCCGGACACCGGCCTGCCCCCCCTGTTTCGCCTCGGCCACCCGGAAATGAGCGCCTCCAGCCTTGCCGACCTGCTCGCCAGCCA
>JBFHQA010000033.1:0-22904 GCA_041592455.1 Thiobacillus sp.
CCTGTTGCTGGCCGGGGCGGCGCCGTCGGAGCTGCTGGCGATCACGTTCACGCGCAAGGCGGCGCAGGAGATGACCGACCGGCTGCACGCCTGGCTGCGCGTGCTGGCGCTGGCGGACGACGCGACGGTGCGGGCGTTCCTGCGCGAGCGCGCGGTACCCGAAGGCGACATCGACGCGCTGCTGCCGCGCGCGCGCGGCCTGCTGGAAACGGTGCTGACGGCGCAGCCGGGGCCGACGGTGACGACGTTCCACGGCTGGTTTCTCGATCTGTTGATGCGCGCGCCGCTGGAAGCGGGGCTGCCGTGGGGCGCGCCGCTGCTGGAACGCGAGAAGCAGTTGCAGCACGAAGTGCGCGACCGCCTGCTCGACCGCTGGGCCACGGACGCCGACAGCGCCGAGGGCGCGGCGCTGCTGGCGCTGTTGGGCGAGCTGGGCGAACACAACCTGCGCGCGCTGCTGTCGCATTTCATGCAGGCACGGGCGGAGTGGTGGGCGTATACCGAGGGCGAGGCCGATCCGGTCGCGCATGCGCTTGCGCAACTGCGGCCACTGCTGCACGCGGACCTGGACAGCGACCCGGTCGCCGCATTCTGGGCCGACGAGATGATGGCGGCGCGCGTGAAGCGGGTAGGCTTTGCGCTCGAAAAGGGCGGCAAGAGCGAGCAGGCGCGCGCGCCCGAAATCCAGCGCAGCCTGGGCCTGCCGCCGGACGCGGCCCACGCCGCGCTGATGAAATACCTGATGACCGCGGGCCAGCGACGCAAAAAGCAGGCGACGAAGGAGCTGGAAAAGGCGCTCGGTTCCGAACTCGACACGTATCGGCGCGATCTCGACACGCTGGAAACCGCGCTCGAAACCATCACCGCGATCCAGACCGATATCCGAATCTGGTCGCTGAACCGCCATGGCCTGCTGCTCGGCCACGCGCTGGTGGAGGCGTATCAGGCCGCCAAGGCGCAGCAGGGCGTGATCGATTTCACCGACGCCGAATGGCTGGCGTGCCGCCTTCTCAAGGACGAGGAGCACGCGCCCGGGCTGGCGCTGAAGCTCGACGCGCGCTACCGGCATCTGCTGCTCGACGAGTTCCAGGACACCAATCCACTGCAGTGGCAGGCGCTGTCGACCTGGCTCGCCGAGGCGCGCGCGGCCGACAGCGACATGACCGTGTTCATGGTGGGCGACCCGAAACAGGCGATCTACCGCTTCCGGCGCGGCGAGGCACGCGTGTTCACCGCCGCGGCGGTATTCCTGCGCGCGCATTTCGACGCGCCGCCTTTCAGCACGACGATGACGCGGCGGCTGTCGCCCGCAGTGGTGCAGGCGGTCAATCCGGTGTTTAACGGAGTGGCGGGCTTTGCCGCGCACAGCCATGCGCCCGCGAACGCGGCGCGCGCCGGCGCCGTGCGCAGCGTGCCGATCGCGCTGGACAAGCCCGACGCCGCGCCGGCATTTTCGCAACTGCGCAACCCGCTGACCACGCCCTTGCCGGAAGGCGACGACAAGGCCGTGCACGTCGAGGCGCAGGTCTTCGCCCGCACGCTCGGCGACGCGGTGTTGGGACGCTGGGGCGTGCTCGATCACGCGACGAAGACGGCTCGCCCCGCGCGGCCCGGCGACGTGATGGCGCTGGTCCGGAAACGCACCCACCTGCACCTGTACGAACGCGCGCTCGAAGCGGCGGGCATCCCGTTCATCACGTCGCGGCGCGGCGGCCTGCTGCACGCGCTCGAGGCGCAGGACCTGATCGCGCTGCTGGAAACCCTGCTGCTGCCGCACGCCGACCTGAAGCTGGCGCACATCCTGAAAAGCCCGATCTTCGGCTGCAGCGACGACGACCTGCTGGCGGTGTTCGGCCCCAGTCTCATTTTTGAGACGCGCGGCTGGGAACGCCTGACCGCGCTGGCGGCGCAGGACGAATGCCCGCCCACCCTCCACCCGCAAGGGGCAGGCCGTGGTTGTAAAGGCGCTGAAGCGCCAACAACCACGCTCGCGCGCGCGGCGCAATTGTTGAACGGCTGGCGCGCGCGCATCGGCACGCTGCCGGTGCACGACCTGCTCGACCGCATCCTGTTCGAGGGCGACGTGGAGGCGCGCTACGCAGAAGCCGCGCCGGCCGCGATGCGCCCGCAGATCGCCGCCAACCTGCGCGCCTTCATGCAGCTGGCGCTGACGCAGGATGGCGGCCGCTACCCGACGCTGGCCGGCTTCATCCGCGAGCTGGCCTCGCTGATCGACGACGCCGACGCGGCCCCCGGCGAAGGCCTGGCAGCCGACGGTGAAAACGCCGTGCGCCTGCTGACCATCCACGGCTCCAAGGGGCTCGAAGCGCCGATCGTCTGGCTGCTCGGCGGCAGCGACCATCCGCGCGGCGACAGCTACGGCGTGCTGGCGCCGTGGCCGCCCGAAGCGGCGCGGCCCGAACATTTCTCGCTGTTCGGCAAGCAGGAGGACCGCGGCGCGGCGCGCGAGCACTGGTTCACCGAGGAAGCCGAACTGGCGCAGCGCGAATCCGACAACCTGCTGTACGTGGCGCTGACCCGCGCCGAGCAGGGCCTCGTCGTCAGCGGCGCCGCGGACAAGAGCGCGTGGCTGCAGCGGGCCGAGGCCGCCTGGAAGGACCTGGGCCTGCCGCCCGACCTGCCCCCGGCCCAGGCGGCAGACACGCCGGCCCCCGCGCCGGCGGCGCCGCGCATCGAGGCGCCCGCCATCGGGCAGCGCCTGACGCCCGCCCCGCGCGACCCGGCCGCCGCCCGCGGCGAGTTGTTCCACGCCTGCCTCGAGCAGCTGGCCCCGCCGGGCGCGCCGCGCGACCTGCCGGCCCTGGCACGGCAGCTGGGCCTGGCCGACCAGCTGGCAGAAATCGAAGCCGACGCCCGTGCCTTGCTGGCGCGCCCGGAGCTGTCGCGGTTCTTCGACCCCGCCCGCTACCTGCGCGCGCACAACGAACTGGCGCTGCTGGACGCGGACGGACGGACGCAGCGGCTCGACCGCGTGGTGGTATGCGACGACGCGGTTTGGGTCATCGACTACAAGACCGGCGCCGACAGTCTCGCGCTGCCGGACGCGCAATTGATCGAACGCCACCAGCGGCAACTGGCCGGTTACCAGGCGATGCTGGGCCTGCTGCATCCGGACAAGCCCGTGCATGCCGCCGTGCTGCTGGCAGATGGACGGATGGTGAACATTTAGCGCACTGTAAAATCGTGCGATTCCCGCCTGGCGACCCTCACGGGATGACGGTCACCAGGCGAGTAACCGCCATAATGCGGTTTTCCCTCTTGCCCGCGCAGGCAACCAGGAGCCATGCCTTGATCGACAAACCCTATGCCGAATCCTGCGACCAGAATCGCGAGCCGATCCTCGCCGTACTGCGCGACGTGTTCGCCGACCGCACGAACGTGCTCGAGATCGGCAGCGGCACCGGCCAGCACGCCGTGTATTTCGGCGCTGCGCTGCCCCACCTGCGGTGGCAGACGGCCGACGTGCCGCTGCACCATCCGGGCATCCGGGCCTGGCTCGACGAGGCCGCGCTGCCCAACGTGCTGTCGCCGATCGCGCTCGACGTAAACCAGACCGACTGGCGCACGGGCCGCTACGACGCCGTATTCTCGGCGAACACCCTGCACATCATGAGCTGGGGCGAGGTGCAGCAATGCTTCGAGGGCATCGGCGACGTGCTCGCGCCCGGCGGCAAGCTCGCCGTCTATGGCCCGTTCAACTACAACGGCGCCTTTACCTCGGACAGCAACGCCCGCTTCGACGGCTGGCTCAAGTCGCGCGACCCGCACTCCGGCGTGCGCGACTTCGAGGCTGTGGACGCGCTGGCGCAGGCCCAGGGTCTGTCGCTGCTGCAAGATGTCGCGATGCCGGCCAACAATCGTACGCTGGTATGGCAGCGTAGCGACTGAATCCTTCCTTGCCTTGCGGATGGCTTTGCTATAACGAAACCATCGGGAAGCAAAGGAAGTCGCATGCGTATCGCAGAATTGATTCAGCGCTGGGGAAGGGAAGACCATACCCGTACTTCGGTCAGGGCCTATACCGTCCACTTGCCATTGCGCGATGCCGCGCGCGTGGAAGCGCTCCATGTCATGTTTCCCGGGTGCAGCGATTCGCAGCTGATGGCCGACCTGATCCGGGCCGCGCTCGACGAACTGGAAGTGGCCATGCCCTACATCCCGGGCAATCGCGTCATCGCCGAAGACGACTACGGCGACCCGATCTACGAGGATCTGGGGCCCACACCGCAGTTTTATTCGTTGTCGCACGAAATCCTGCGCAAGCTGAATACCCGGACGGTGGACAAGTAGCTGTCGGAATTATTTACGCGTGCTCGCTGCGCGGAGCCGCTCCGTTCGGCTTGCCTGTTGATTACATGGCATTTTTCGACCATGGCACGGTGCTTGCCTAGTAGCAGGCACTGACATGATTGGATTCGAAATGCCATGTACATCGGCCCGGCCTGTCTCTTTGCTGCCTTTGCCAGCCTGTTCTATGTCCCCGGCTTCCTGGACATGCCGATCGGCGTGCTCACCTCGCGCGACATCCTTTCCCAACTGCTGTTCATGATATTTGCCGTGATCGCGCTGGCATCCCTCGCCCGGTCGATCGAATTCGATCCGGTATGGCCCTGGCGTCCCGAATTCCGCCGCCGGCTGAAAACCCTCCTGGGGCGTTCATAGCCGGAGACCTGTTCATTGCGCCGGCCGGGCTTAAAATAGCGGCTTTACATTCCATTTAGCCGCCGCCATGCCCGTCAACCTGACCGCCCCCGATCCCGCTTCCCTGCTGCCCGTTGCCGGAGTGCGCCTCGGCATCGCCTCCGCCGGCATCAAACGGCCCGGACGCCGCGACATCACGCTGATCGAACTCGCCCCGGGATGCCAGGTGGCCGGCGTGTTCACCCAGAACCGCTTCTGCGCCGCACCCGTCACCGTGTGCAAGCAGCATCTCGAGCAAAGCGCAGGCGGCATTCGCGCCCTGGTCATCAACACCGGCAACGCCAATGCCGGCACCGGCGCGGAGGGCCTCGCCCGCGCACACCAGACCTGCGAAGTCGTGGCGCAGCTGATGGACTGCGACCCCGAAAACGTGCTGCCCTTCTCGACCGGCGTGATCCTGGAGCCCCTGCCCATCGACAAGATCCTGCCCGCGCTGCCTCCGGCGCTGGCGGATCTCGCGCCCGACCACTGGAGCGAGGCGGCGCACGCAATCATGACGACCGACATCGTCGCCAAGGGCGCCAGCCGCCAGGCCACGGTCGGCGGCAAGACCATCACCGTCACCGGCATCGCCAAGGGCTCGGGCATGATCCACCCCAACATGGCGACCATGCTCGGCTATGTCGCGACCGATGCCGTGATCGCGCCGGCGCTGATGCAGCAACTGGTGAAGGAAGTGGCCGACGTGTCGTTCAACTGCGTGACGGTCGACGGCGATACGTCCACCAACGACAGCTTCATCCTCATCGCCACCGGCCAGGCCGGCCATGCGGCCATCGCGGATGCAAACCATACCGACTACGCGGCGCTGAAGGTGGCGCTCGCCGACGTCGCGATCGAACTGGCGCAGGCGATGGCGCGCGACGGCGAGGGCGCGACCAAGTTCATCACCGTGGCTGTCGAGGGCGGGCGTGACCACGCCGAATGCAAGCAGGTCGCCTACGCGATCGCACGCTCGCCGCTGGTCAAGACGGCCTTCTTCGCCAGCGACCCCAACCTCGGCCGCATCCTTGCTGCGATCGGCTATGCCGGCATCGGCGACCTCGACGTCAACGCGCTGCAGGTCTACCTGGGCGATGTGCTGGTGGCGGAGAAGGGCGGCCGCGCGGCTAGCTACACCGAGGCGCGGGGCGCCGCCATCATGCAGGAAGCCGACATCACCGTGCGCGTCGCGCTCAATCGCGGCCCGGTTTCCGCCACGGTGTGGACCTGCGACTTCTCCTACGACTACGTGAAGATCAACGCGGAATATCGCACGTAGCCGCCAGCCATGACCGTGTGACCCCGCCATGAGCGTCCAGCTCTCGCCCGAACAGGCCGCCTTCCTGCAAGGCCCGGTCTCGATCAACGTGAGTGCGGTGGAACGCGATGGCTGGCCCTGCGTGACACGCGCGCATGGCGTGATCGTCGCGCGCGACCGCCGCGCGCTGACGATCCTGCTGTCGGCGCGACGGGCCCACGCCGTGCTTCACGCGCTCGACACCGGCAGCGGCATCGCGGCAGCTTTCACGCGACCGGCGACGCACGCGACGCTGCAGTTCAAGGCCCCGCGCGCGACGCGCGTGACGATCAACGCCGCGCACCGGCGCTGCAACGTCGCCTACGCTGCGGCGTTTGCCGGCGAGATCGGCGAACTCGGCTTCGACGACGATCTCGTCCAGGGCGTGGTGCGGCTGCTCACGGCCAGCGACCTCGTCGCGCTGCGCATGGTGCCCGAGATCGCCTTCGACCAGACGCCGGGCCCCGCGGCCGGGCGCATGCTCGCCACGTCATGAAGCCGACGCTGGAAGCCCTGCGCACCTGCCTCGACGGCGCGATTCCGGCCGTCGTCGCGACCTGCGCGCCCGACGGCACGCCCAACGTCGCCTACGTCTCGCAGGTGCACTTCGTCGACGCGTCGCACGTCGCGCTCTCCTACCAGTTCTTCAGCAAGACGCGCGAGAACGTGCTCGTCCACCCCTGCGCGACGGTGCAGCTGATCGAGCCCGGCAGTTTTCGCCACTACCGCCTGAAGATGCGCTACCTCCGCACCGAGACGGCAGGGCCGCTGTTCGAATACATGAAGGCGCAACTCGCGGGCATCGCCGCGCATTCGCACATGGACAAGGTATTCCACCTGCGCGGCGCCGACGTCTACCAGGTCGTCGACATCGAGGCGGTCGACTCCGCGCTGCCGCCTCCCGCGCCGCTGCCCGATGCGCTCCTGCGGCTGCGCCGGGCGTTCGACCACCTCGGCGTGTGCGACGACCTCGCTGGCCTTGCCGACCGTGCGCTCACCGCGCTGACACCCGCCTTCGGCATTCGCCACGCGCTCCTGATGATGCTCGACGAGCGCGCCACGGCGCTCTACACGCTGGCGAGCCTCGGCTACCCGGATTCCGGCATCGGCGCCGAACTCACGCTCGACGACGGCATCATCGGCGTCACGGCGCGAGAAGGCATTCCGGTGCGCATCAATTACCGCACCGGCGATTACACCTACCAGGCCGCGATCCGCGCCGCCGACGCGCATGAGCCGCGCATCCCGCTGCCGCTGCTCGCCGAGCCGCACAGCCAGGTCGCCGTGCCGCTCGCGCACGGCGGCCGCCTGTACGGCGTGCTTTACGCCGAGAGCGAGCACGACGCCTTCTTCAGCCACGCCGACGAGGACGCGCTCGTGATCTACGGCCAGCACCTCGCCGCACTGATCGCCCAGCTCGCGGCGCTACCCGACGACGCCGAATCGGTGCCTGCCGAGCCTGCCGCCGCGCTCAAGGGCACGCCGCTCGCGGTGCGCTATTTCCCCGGCGACCACAGCGTGTTCATCGACAACGACTACCTGATCAAGGGCGTGGCCGGCAGCATCCTCTGGATGCTGTTGAACGAGCACGAGACGAGCGGGCGGCGCGACTTCTGCAATCGAGAACTGCGGCGCGACCCGCGCTTGCCGCTGCCCGACTTCGCCGACAACCTCGAAACGCGCCTGATCCTGCTCGCGCGCCGACTCGCCGAACGCTGCCCGGCGATCGCGCTGGAAAAAACCGGGCGCGGGCGCTTCCGCCTCAAGCTCGCGCGTCCGGTCCAACTCATCGCCTGAGTCAGGCCAGCGCCACCGCCTCTGCAGGCTCGGCCGCCTGCGTGCCGAAAAGCCCGCGCACCGCCGCAACGACGGCATCGGGTTGCGGCACGGTCGCCTGCTCGAGCACCCACGACGCAGGCGGAGGCGCGTCGGGCCCGGTGAGCCGCAGCACCGGCGCACGCAGCGCGCCGAACGCCGCCTCCGCTGCCATTGCCGCGATCTCCGCCGCCACACCGCACAGGCCGCTCGCCTCGGTGACGACGACGAGGCGCCCGGTCTTCTCGACCGAGTCGAGCACGGTCGCGGTATCGAGCGGCTTGAGCGTACGCAAGTCGATCACTTCGGCGTCGATGCCCTGCACGGCGAGCGCTTCCGCGGCCGCGAGGCAGACGCCGACCGTCTTCGCATAACCGACGAGCGTGACATCGCGCCCCGGCCGGCGCACGGCGGCGCGCCCGAGCGGCACCACGTGCGTTTCGTCATCGGGCACCTCGCCCTCCTGATAGAGCAGGCCGATATCGGTGAAGAACAGCACCGGATCGGGGTCGCGGATCGCCGCCTTCATGAGCCCATGGAAGTCGGCCGGCGTCGACGGCATCACGACCTTGAGCCCGGGCGCGTGCACGAACATCGCCTCGAGGTTGTGGTTGTGCTGCGCGCCGACGCACCAGCCGCTCCCCGTGAGAGCCATCGTGACGAGCGGAAACTCGAACTGTCCGCCCGAGAGCGCGCGCAGCTTGCCGGCGCTGTTGACGAGCGCGTCCATCGCGTAGGTCAGGAAGGGCGCGAACAGCAGGTCGGCGATGGGTCGCAGGCCGCTCGCCGCGGCGCCGACGGCGGTGCCGGCGATGACGGCCTCGGCAAGCGGCGTATTGCGCACGCGCGCCGCGCCGAACGCATCGACGAGGTCGCGGCGCTTGGTGGCGACGCCCTCGCCCATGATCAGCACGCGCGGGTCGCGCGCCATCTCCTCGGCGATCGCGCGGTAGAGGGCCTGCTCGACGGTCATGCGGCTCATGGCTGGCCTCCTTTTCCGGCAAACACGTGGGCGGTAATCATCGACGTGTCGGGCCAGGCGCTCGCCTCGGCGAACGCCGCCGCGGCCTCGATGCGCGCCGCGACGCGCGCGCGGAGGCGGGCGAGTTCCGCGTCGTCGACGAGGCCCGCCTCGACAAGACGCCGCGCCTCGACGTCAATCGGGTCGTGCAGCCGCCAGCGCGCGAGCTCGTCGGCTTCGACATAGGCCTGGTCGTCGGGCTCGTTGTGGCCGCGCAGCCGGTAGGTGGAGAGCTCGAGGAAGCGCGGGCCGCCGTCGGCGCGGATCGCCGCCACGGCCGCGCGCGCGGCGGCATGCACCGCAGCGACGTCGTTGCCGTCGATCGTCTCGACCGGCAGACCGTGGCCCGTTGCCCAGTTCGCGATCGCGCGTTCGGGCATGGTTTCGAGACGGTGCACGAAGGCCTGCCACTGGTTGTTCTCGCAGACGAACAGGATCGGCAGCCGCCACTGCACGGCGAGGTTGAGCGCCTCGTGGAAGATGCCCTCGCACGCGGCGCCGTCGCCGAAGAACACGGCGGTGATCGCGCCGGGCTCGCCCTGGCCCATTTTCTGCGCGAGCGCGACGCCGGGGGCGAGCGACAGTTCGCCGCCGACGATGGTCGAGGTCAGCACGACGCCGAGGTCCTTCGCCGCAATGTGCAGACTGCCGCTCAGGCCGCCGCAATAGCCGTCGGCGCGCCCGAGCACTTCGGCCATCATGCGTCCGGGGTCGGCGCCGCGCGCGATCAGGTGCCCCGCGCTGCGATGGTTCGACAGGATGCGGTCGCGCGCCTCGAGCGCCGACACCACGCCGACCGCGCAGGCCTCCTGGCCGACGCTCGTGCAGGTGCCGGGGCCGCCGCTCTGCTGGAAGGCGACCATGCGCGCTTCGTAGGCCCGGATCAGCAGCATCGTCTCGATCCAGTCGGAGGGAGCGGGCCGCACGCTCATTTCTTCGCAGCCTCGACGGGCAGGTTTTTCGGCGTCAGGTCGAAGTAGGGTGTCGCGACCTTGCCACCGGGTGGCACAAAGGCCGGGGCGTGCCTGCCCTTGGGGCCAAGGCTCCTCAGATATGCATGGATCGCTCGCAGGTCGTCGTCGGTCATCGCGCGCAGCGAGGGCGACGGCATCGGCGGCCGCATGGGCTGGCGCGCGCGCGCGACCCAGGCCTTCGCGTCCAGCTGCTGCGCGATCAGCCGCAGGTTCGCCGGGTAGGTCGTGCCCCACGGACCCTGCCAGCCCAGCGTGTCGCCGGTCAGCCATTCCTTCTCGGGCACGTGTCCGTCCTTCTCCATGTAGCCGGTCGTGTGGCAGTCGTTGCAGCCGGAAATCTGGATCAGGTAGCGGCCGTGCCGCACCTCGTCCTTGCCGGCCCACGCGAAGCCGACCGAGCCGGCAACGAGCAGCGTCGCCAGCGTGAGTTGAGTCGTGTTCTTCATCTGTCGTCCTTTCCCTTGATCAACGCGGGCGCGGTGCACCCGAACGCAAACGACTTTAGGCCGTTGGCCGGATCCGCGTTGCTAAGTCTTTGCTAGCCAATTCCTAAATCTTTCCTAAGCCCCACGGTTCGGGCACCAGGGCGCGAACCACGGTATCGGCGGCATGCAGCAAAGCGGCGTTCTTGCACGATCGAATGTCAGCGCCATCCGGTCCGCGCCTCGTCGTTGGAACTGCGGGCAGACGAAGATCAATGCGAATGCCGGGCCAGCAACACACCCGGTCGATTGCTTGAAATGGAGGGGTACAGCTTGTTGGCCAAGCCGGGTTTCGACACGGCCAACAAGCCTTCCGGCCGTTCAGGCCGGAGTCGGAAGCGGGCCGCGCGTGCGCCTGGCCAGCGGCAACAGCAGGGCCATCAGGCCTATCCCCATCAACAGCGAGGTTCCCGGCTCGGGCACGGCCGCAATGCTCACCCTCGCCAACTGGTACCCCGCTGCCGTGAAGTCGGCATTGGCAAACTGCGGGGCGGCCAGAATGCCGCCGCTCGAGGCAGGCAGGAACCCTGAATGGAGGCCGACCACACCGTTCTCGGCGAGCCCCGTGTCGGGTGTGGCCTGCCCAAAGAACGCGGTATGCGCAGGCACCTCGTCGTTCACCTCGGTGCCGGCATCCAGGATCTCCGATCCGAGCAGAATGAAGCTGGTCGGAATGAACTGTCCTCCCGCATCGAAGATCATGTGCTCCAACGGATTGATGCTTGCCACGAATGCGTCGTTGCTCGGAATCACCATGGACGCATAGCTGAAGTAGCGATTGCCGGACAGGGTGCCGTCCAGGTCGAACAGCACCGACCCGCTCTGACCAGGACCGATGGCGCCGCCCGGACCGAACAGCACGCCCTGGTTGCCGGCGCCAAAGGCCGCCTGCAGGGGGGCCACGTTGCCGTCTTCTGCGATGCGCTCGATGAAATCAGGTGCCGTACTGCCAATATTCACGGGGTTGAAGGTGCCGTCATGAAAGCCGACCCAGAAAGGCGTCAGGAACGTCCCGTTCACCGGGGACAGATTCTCGACCGTCACCCGGATCTGCACGGCCGAGGCAGGCATGGCCACCCCCAGTCCCAGACAGCACGCCAATGGGGCCAGCATTCGCCGGTATTTCACTGAACTCATGTCTCTTCTCCTTTTCGAAATGGTGAGATTGCCCCGTCCACTTCTCCGCTTGTTCTGATCAGAGCCCCCCTTGGTCGGCCGGCTGTCCGATGCCTTACATGGAATCAGCTCCACGCACGCCGATTGCCCGTGCACGCTGGATGCCTGGCTGCCTGAACCGGCAGGCCGTTCGATGGAACGCCTCGGCAGGCATCGCGACCGATCCGCTAGAATGCGCAGATGACCGAACTCGATGCCCTTTTGCCCCGCCTGTCGCGCCTGCTCGACCGCCTCGAGGCCCCGGCCGGCGCGCCGGTATCGTGGAAGACCGTGCGCGCCGCGCGCTGGTCAGCACAGGCCGGCGCGCTCAAGCCCATCCTGCATCCGCAGCGCGTCGCGTTGAAGGACCTGCTCGACATCGACGAGCAGAAGCAGCGCGTCGACGCCAACACACGCCAGTTCTTCGCAGGCAAACCGGCCAACAACGTGCTGCTGACCGGCGCGCGCGGCTCGGGCAAGTCGTCGCTGGTCAAGGCCGTGCACGCCAAATACGCGCCAAAGGGCCTGCGCCTGATCGAAGTCGACAAGGCCGGGCTGCCGAGCCTGCCGGATCTGTTCGACCTGCTGGCCGACGCCGAGTACCGCTTCATCGTCTTCATCGACGACCTCAGCTTCGCCGACCACGAGCCCGGCTACGCGAGCCTCAAGGCCGCGCTCGACGGCTCGCTCGCGGGGCCTACCGACAACGTGCTGATCTACGCGACCAGCAACCGCCGCCACCTGATGCCGGAATACATGACCGAGAACCTGGACACCCGCTATCTCGGCGAAGAGGTGCAGCCGGGCGAGGCGATCGAGGAAAAGGTCTCGCTGTCCGATCGCTTCGGGCTGTGGGTGTCGTTTCACGCCATGGATCAGGACACCTATCTCGGCATCGCCCGCCACTGGGCCACGGCGCTGGGCGCGCCGCCGGACGACGCGTTCGAGCGCGCCGCCCTGCAATGGTCGATGGCGCGCGGCGCGCGCAACGGCCGCGTGGCCATGCAGTTCGCACGCGACTGGGCGGGTCGGCGATGAACACGCAGGCACCACCCGGCAACACGCCCTCACCCCAACCCTCTCCCCCGGGGAGAGGGGGCAACCGTGATGCCAAAGACCATTTGATCGTCGTCGCCGCGGTGCTGACCCAGCCCGACGGGCGGGTACTGCTCGCGCAGCGCCCGGCGGGCAAGGTCTACGCCGGCTACTGGGAATTCCCCGGCGGCAAGGTGGAACCCGGCGAATCGCTGGAAGCGGCGCTGGCGCGCGAGTTGCACGAGGAACTCGGCATCGTCGTCACCCGCACCTGCCGCTGGATCACCCGCGTGTTCGAGTACCCGCACGCCACGGTGCGGCTGAATTTCTTTCGCGTCTACGCATGGCAGGGCGAGCCGCATCCCCACGAAGGCCAGATATTCTCCTGGCAGCAGCCCGACGCGGTCGAGGTCACGCCGTTGCTGCCGGCCAACTTCCCCATCCTCAAGGCGCTCTCGCTGCCGCCGGTGCTGGGGATCACGCACGCCGAGGCGCTCGGCGTCGACAGTTTCCTGGCCCGGCTCGACGTGGCGCTCGCCAACGGCCTGCGGCTGATCCAGCTGCGCGACAAGAAACTGCCCGAGGACGAGCGCCTGGCGCTTGCGCGCGAAACCGTGCGGCGGGCCCACACGCACGGCGCGCGTGTGCTGGTCAACGGCAGTCTTGAGTTGGCCCGCGCGGCGGAAGCCGACGGCGTGCATCTCGATTCGACCGCAGCCGCCAGCCTCACCGTTCGCCCCGACTGCGAATGGGTCGGCGTGTCGTGCCACGACGCGGCTGAACTGGCCCATGCCGCAGCCATCGGGGCCGACTATGCGCTGCTGTCGCCGGTGCTGCCTACGCTCAGCCACCCGGGGGCCGCCACGCTGGGATGGGAAGCCTTTGCCGACCTGACGGCCGCCAGCCCGATTCCCGTCTACGGTCTGGGCGGCCTGGGGCGCGACGACGTCGCGCTGGCACAGTCTCACGGCGCGCATGGCGTCGCGCTGCTGCGCGGGGCGTGGACATGAAGCGGACGCTCGCGCCCCTGCTGCTCATCGTCGCGCTGATCGCCATCGCCGTGGCCGGCTACTGGATGAAGCGCCCGGCCGAGGCGCAGGCGGTGCCTTGCGAAAACCCGGTGGCCGGCTGCCACGCCAGCCACGGCGGTGCTCCCATTGTCATCCAATTCTCGGCCCAGCCCACGCCGCTGGAAGCCTTCAGGATCAAGGTCACCATGCCCGGTGCCCAACGCGTCAGTGCAGAATTCCAGATGCAGGGCATGGAAATGGGCTTCAACCGCTACGACCTGCGCGCGGCAGGCGAGGGCGCCTTTGAATCGAGCGTCACGCTTCCCGTATGCGTCAGCGGCCGCCATGACTGGACGCTCTACCTGGAGGTCGACGGCACCCGCTACGCAATGCCCTTCAGGTCCCGCTGAAATGGCCGTTCATGCTAGCGTCACGAAATGAAGCCTATAATCATCCGTGGAACGCAGGAGAGACAAACACAATGCTGACTGAACATACCTACAAGCAGTTTGACGCCGAGCTGGAAGCCGTGCGCGCCAACGTGCTGAAAATGGGTGGTCTCGTCGAGGAACAGATCACCAACGCCGTCGAGGCACTCGTCAAGGGCGACATGGACCTGGCCGACAAGGTCGACGCCAATGACCACAACGTCAACGCGCTCGAAGTCTCGATCGACGAGGACTGCACCCACATCATCGCGCGCCGCCAGCCGACCGCGTCCGACCTCAGGATGGTCATGATGGTCGTCAAGACGATCACCGACCTCGAGCGCATCGGCGACGAGGCTGCCAAGATCGCGCGCATGGCCAAGCTGATCCATGCCTCCGAGCGTATTACCCTGCCGCGTTTCTCCGAGGTCAAGTACATGGCCGACCTGGTGCTCGACATGCTGCGCAAGGCGCTCGACGGCTTCGCCCGCCTCGACGCGACCAAGGCGGTCGAGATCGTGCGCCAGGACCAGCAGGTCGACGAGGAATTCCGCCTCAACCTGCGCCACCTGATCACCTTCATGATGGAAGACCCGCGCACGATCTCGGTCTTCATCGACATCCTGTTCGTCGCCAAGGCGATCGAGCGCATGGGCGACCACGCCAAGAACATGAGCGAATACGTCGTCTATATGGTCAAGGGCAAGGACGTTCGCCACACCTCGCTGGAAGAGATCGAAAAAGAAGTGCTCTGATCTCTTGAGGCACCCATTGAAACGGGCTCCCGCAGGAGCCCGTTTTTCTTGCCGTTATCGATGCCTTACTTGCTGGGCGGCACGTAACCTGCAGCCTGGTCGACCGCGCCGCCGCCGAAGAAGTAGCGGTCCATCTGCTCCATCAGGTAGCTGCGCGCCTGCGGGTCGGCGAGGTTCAGCCGGTTTTCGTTGATCAGCATGGTCTGCTGGCGCTGCCAGCCGGCCCAGGCTTCCTTCGACACGTTGTCGAAAATCTTCTTGCCCAGATCGCCCGGCACCGGCTGGAAGGCCAGGCCTTCGGCTTCGCGACCGAGCTTTACACAATTCACCATGCGCGTCATTTGTTGCTCCTGAATTATCAATCTGCTGATTTTAACCCAAGCCCTTCCCGGTTAACGCGGCTTCGATTCGCCTGGCGAACACGCCCATTTCCTTGGCCGCCTGCTTGTCGCCGCGCGCCTCGGCTACCACGATGCCCTGCCGGTAGGCCCCAAGCGCCTCGTCCAGCGCGCCGGAATCGGCCAGCGCCTTGCCCAGCAGCTTCCAGGCGGCCGAATAGTTCGGATCGTGCTCGACCGCGCGCCGCAGATGTTCGGCCGCCCTGGCCGCGTCGTCCTGCTTGAGGTATTCATTGCCGAGCGAATAGCGCAGCAGTGCATTGTCGCGCCCCTGCGCCAGCATGGCTTCGAAATTGTCGATTGTTGGCATATTCAAGCGGATTACAGGTCTAAACGAAATGAATAATCGGATCCGGAAGCGCTGACCAGACCCGCACTGCCTTGATATCCGGTATCCGGACGGATCATGTTCACCGCAGCGCACTTACTATAACCTGCATTCAGTTCAGGGTTGGAAAGGAGATGTCATGTCCGGGTTCTACACATATTTCAAAGAAAACATGGAAAGCCTCGGTTTGCCAGCACCTGAAACATTGTTCGGCTCCCTTCAAGCCGCTGTCAGCAACGCTACGATCATACTCAGCCAAATCGATAAATTCGGGAAAAAAGTCACGATCAAAGACCTGATCGGGGCTGGAACCAGGCTCGAAGGGCTGGCTGTAATCGGTGCCTGTTCCGCGGCATTTTATGTTGGCGCAATCATTGGGAGCATCGCCGTTGCAACCGGCCGGTCCCTCGCTGGAGGGACATCCATCGCAGATGTGATCTTTACGGCAAACAAACATCATTTGTACCGCTCGTGGCTTGTCTCAACGCTATACGAAAATCCTGGCTTGTACGATGCCCGTTTGGCTGGCCATGGGATGGTTCATTTCAGGGCTGTCGCATGAAAGACAGCATGGTCATTCTCATCGTAGCCCTACTTCTCTCCAGCGCTGGATGGGCTTTTTGGTATTTCTCAGGCGAATCTGGATTCGGAATGCTATCGACGCTGGTTTTGATAGCCGTTGTGGCCGACAACCTTCGACTGAGAAGGCTGCTAAAGAATCGGCACAACGATTCCAAACAAGCCGAATAGCAGATCGCTTACATCCTGCCAGGCCATCAAGAACGGCTGGGGAATGCTCACTTCCTCCAGAACACCGGGGTCAGCACCACCAGCAGCGTGAAGAACTCCAGCCGGCCGAGCAGCATGGCGAAGCTGCACACCCAGGTCTGGAAGTCGTTCAATACCGCATAGGTACTGGCCGGGCCGACCTGGCCGAGGCCCGGGCCGGTGTTGTTGACCATCGCCACCACGGCGGTAAACGCGGTGAACACGTCGAGGCCCGAGGCCGACAGCACGAACGACAGCACCACGATCGAGGCCACATAGATGAACAGGAAGGCCAGCACCGCGTAGATGATCTTGTTGGGAACGGCCTGCTTGCCGACCTTGGTATGGATTTCCGCATTCGGATGGGTCAGCTTGATCAGTTCGCGGTAGACCTGCTTGTAGAGCAGAATCGCGCGCAGCATCTTGATGCCACCGCCGGTAGAGCCGGAACTGGCGATGAAGCTCGACAGGAACAGCATCCAAAGCGGTGCGAAATACGGCCAGACGTTGTAGTCGGTGGTGGAAAATCCCAGCGTGGTGGCGATCGAGACGGTGTTGAACGCCGCGTAGCGCAAGGCCTCGGGAAAATCGAGATAGAAGCCCTTGTACTGCAGGTAGAAGGTCAGCCCCAGGATGCTGAAGGCCAGCACGATGAAATACCAGCGGATTTCCGAGTCGAAGCGGTAGGTCAGCAGGTTGCGCGTGCGCAAGGCCATGAAGTGGGTCGAGAAGCTGATCCCGGCGATCAGCGCGAACACGATGACGATGAACTCGAGCAGCGGCGAGTCGAAGAAGGCCATGCTGGCGTCGTGCGACGACATGCCGCCGAGCGCCATGACGCTGAAGCCGTGCACGATCGCGTCGACGCCGCTCATGCCGCCCGCCCACAACGCCAGCATGCAGACCGCCGTGATCAGGACATAGACCTGCCACAGGCCCTTGGCGGTCTCGGCCATGCGCGGCGTCAGCTTGCTGTCCTTCATCGGCGTCGGCGTCTCGGCCTTGAACAGCTGGCGGCCGCCGACGCCCAGCATGGGCAGCACCGCGACCACCAGCACGATCACGCCCATGCCGCCGATCCAGTGCATTTCGGTGCGCCAGATATTCAGCGAAGGCGGCAGGTCGTCGAGGCCCGACAGCACCGTCGCGCCGGTGGCGGTCAGCCCCGACACCGCCTCGAAATAGGCGTCGGTGAAGCTCAGGCCGGGGATGTGCTCCAGCAGGGGGATGGTCGAGAACACCGGCAGGATCGTCCAGATCATCACCACCAGCAGGAAGCCGTCGCGCGTCTGAAGTTCGCGCTTGCCGCGACGCGACAGCAGCCACAGCAACGCGCCCGAGACGAAGGTCGTCAGGATGGCCTCGTCGTAAGCCCAGGCTGCGCCGTCCTCCAGCAGGAGCGAGGCGCCGAGGGGCAACAGGAAGGCCAATGCGAACAGCATCAGCACCTTCGAGAATATGTGGACAACCGCCAGGATTTGCGACATCGAATGTTCCGTCGAACGGAATCAACCAATCCGGATGTTACCAGCCCGCGCCATCAGGCGCGCCAGAAGCTGCGGGTGAACAGCACGAAGACCGTGAACAGCTCCAGCCGGCCCAGCAGCATGGTGGTGCTGCAGACCCAGGTCTGGAAGTCGGTCAGGACCGAGAAATTGCTCGCCGGGCCGACCTGGTTCAGGCCGGGACCGGCATTGTTGATGCAGGCGATGACCGCGGAAAACGCGCTGACGAAATCGAGCCCGCTGGCCAGCAGCACCAGCGTCGCGATCACGATCGTGCCCACGTACATCATTACGAACGCCTGGATTGCGAACACGATCTGGTTGGGCACGGCGTGGCCGCCGATCTTGACCGGAAGCGTGGCGGCGGGGTGCAGCTGGTGCTCGAGTTCGCGCACGCCCTGGCGAAACATCAGCATGGCGCGAATCATCTTGAGGCCGCCGCCGGTGGAGCCCGAGCTGGAAGTGACGCAGCTCAGGAACAGCATCCACATCGGTGCAAAAATCGGCCAGGCGCCGAAGTCGGTGCTGGAGAAACCGCAATCGGTGGCGAGCGACACCAGGTTGAAGCTGACATGCCGCAACGCCGTCAGGAATTCCGGATAGACGCCCGACTGCCAGACGTAGAGGCTGATGCCGAGGCAGCTGGCCGCCACCAGTCCCAGCACGCCGGCCACTTCGGGGTCATGCCGGTAGGGCGACAGGCTGCGCTGGTGGAACGCCAGGAAGTGCGTCACGAAATTAAGCGCCGCCAGCAGCATGAAGGCGATCAGCACGCCCTCGATCAGCGGCGAATCGAAATAGCCGACGCTGGCGTCGTGGGTGGAAAACCCGCCCAGGCTCATCGCCGCAAACGCGTGGCAGATGGCGTCGAACCAGCTCATGCCGGCCAGCTTCAGCGCGATCGCGCAAATCAGCGTGAGGCTGGCGTAGACCGCCCACAGCAGCTTGGCGGTGTCGGCAATGCGCGGGGTCAGCTTGCTGTCCTTGATCGGGCCGGGCAGTTCGGCCTTGAGCAGCTGCCGGCCGCCGATGCCGAGCATCGGCAGGATCGCCACCGCCAGCACGATGATGCCCATGCCGCCGAGCCAATTCAGCAGGTGGCGCCACAGGTTGAGCGAAGGCGGCAGGGTGTCAAGCCCGCTCATCACGGTCGCGCCGGTGGTCGTCAGCGCCGACATGGTCTCGAAATAGGCGTCGGTGAAGCCCATGCCCGGCAGGTAGATCATGAAGGGCATGGTGGCGAACGCCGGCAGCCCGGTCCACACCAGGATCACCAGCAGGAAGCCGTCGCGCACCTTGAGTTCGCGCTTCCAGCGGCGCCCCCCCAGCCACAGCAGCAGGCCTGCCGCGAGCGTCAGGGCAAACGATTCGTCGAAGGCAAACTGCGCCGCGTCGTGGGCGACCAGCGCCGTCAGCAGCGGCGCCAGCATGGTGAACGAAAAAATCAGGATCACCAGGCCAAGCACGTGCAGGATGGGCGCAAGCCGGTACATGGCAGGGCTTAGAAGAATCCGAAGCCGACCTGGAACAGTTTTTCGATCTTGGGAATGATACGCTTGTTGAGCGCGAAGATGATCAGGTGGTCCTCCGCCTCCATCAGCGTGTCGTGGTGGGCGATGATCACGTCCTCGCCGCGGATGATCGCGGCGATGGCCGCGCCTTCCGGCAAGGTGATGTCGCCGATGGTGCGACCCACCACCTTGGAGGTCTTGAAGTCGCCGTGCAGCACGACCTCGAGCACTTCGGCCGCGCCGCGCCGCAGGCTGTGCACCGCCGCCATGTCGCCGCGGCGGATTTTCGAGAGCAGCGGCCCCACCGTCGCCTGCGCCGGCGAGATCGCGATGTCGATTTCGCCGCCCTGCACCAGGTTGACGTAGGCCGAGCGGTTGATCAGCGAGATGACGCGGTGCGCGCCCATGCGCTTGGCCAGCAGCGCCGACATGATGTTGTCCTCGTCGTCGTTGGTCAGCGAGCAGAACACGTCCATGGCCTCGACGTTTTCCTGCTCCAGCAGGTCCTCGTCGGTGGCGTCGCCGTTGAGCACCAGGGTGCGGTGCAGCTTTTCGGCCAGCATCGTGCAGGTCTTCTTGTTGTGGTCGATCAGCTTGACCTCGTAGTCCTTCTCGAGCCGGGCCGCCAGGCGGCGGCCGATGTTGCCGCCGCCGGCGATCATGACGCGCTTGACCGGGCGCTCCATGCGGCGCATCTCGCGCATCACGGCAGGGATGTCCTCGCGGCGCGCGATGAAGAACACCTCGTCGCCCGGCTCGATGACGGTGATGCCCTGCGGCACGATGCCGCGGTCGCGCCGGTAGATCGCCGCCACGCGGCAGTCGACGTCGGGCATGTGGCGGCGGATGTCCTGCAGTTCGTGGCCGACCAGCGGGCCGCCGTGATAGGCGCGCACCGCCACCAGCCGCACCCGGCCGTCAGCGAAGTCGAGCACCTGCAGCGCTTCCGGGTGCTCGATCAGGCGGCGCAGCGTCTCGGTGACTTCCTGCTCCGGGCTGATGATGTGTTCGACACCGAAATGCTCGGCCAGGAATTCGCTTTCGATATCGAGAAAATCGGCCGACCGGATCCGCGCGATGCGGGAGGGAATGTTGAACAGCGTGCCCGCCAGACGGCAGGCCACCAGGTTGGTCTCGTCGCTCTGGGTCACGGCGACCAGCATGTCGGCATCTTCCGCGCCGGCCTTCTTGAGGATGGAAGGATGCGCCGCGTGGCCCTGCACGGTGCGCAGGTCGAAACGATCCTGCAGCAGCGCCAGCCGGGCCTGGTCGAGATCGATGATAGTGATGTCGTTGTTTTCGGCGACCAGGCTTTCAGCAAGGTTGGCGCCGACCTGGCCGGCACCGAGGATGATGATTTTCATGTTGGGGCGAGGCGCAAGGCGTGAGGAGCGAGGCGGCAGGCCTCGCCCGCATTACAGGTCTTCGTCGAGGCGGCGACCATGGCGGATGTTCAGCTGCTTGAGCTTGCGGTAGAGGTGGGTGCGTTCGAGTCCTGACTTGTCGGCAACCCGCGTCATGCTGCCGCCCTCGGTCTGGATCAGGTGCTCGAAGTACATGCGCTCGAATGCGTCGCGCGCCTCGCGCAGCGGGATGTCGAGCGGAATGCCGTGCGCCACGGCAGGCGCGGCCTGCTTCATCGGGGCCAGCACGCGATTGACATCGGCGGCGTCGATTTCACCCGACAGCGCGGTGACCGCCAGTGTCCTCACCACGTTGCTGAGCTGGGGCAGGTTGCCCGGCCAGTCGAAATTGCGCAGCTGGTTGAGCGCCGGCGTCGTCAGCCGGCGCACCGGCGTGGCGCCTTCCTCCACCAGCTGCGCCATCATGAAGTTGGCGATGTCGGGCACGTCTTCGCGGTGCTCGCGCAGCGGAGGCACCTGGATCGCCAGGCTGGACAGCCGGTAGAACAGCCGGCTGTCGAACTCGCCGGCCGCCACCATGGCGTCCAGGCTGCGGCTGCTCGAGCACACCAGGCGGGCGCTGCTGCCTTCGAGGCGGTCGAGCAGCAGGCCCAGGCCCTTCTGTTCGAGTTTGCCGAGCTCGCAGACGTCCGGCAGATAGAGCGTGCCGTTGCCGAGCCCGTCAACATAGCCCAGGGGATCGGACACCAGCCGCGCGCGATCCTTGATTTCGACCCACTGACTGGCCGGCTGGTGCAGGAACCGGGCGCACACCTCGAAGCCGCAACCGGGTTCACCCAGCAGCAGCACCGGCGCGGTGTTGCCGGCAATCTGGGTCAGGCGCTTCTTCAGTTCGAGGATCAGGGGGCTTCTGCCCAGGGCCGACAGGTCCATGCCGGGCGTGCGCCGCGGCAGCGCCACGCCGCGCTTGATCGCCTTGCTGACGGTGTCGATCAGCTTGGCCAGCGCCACGGGTTTTTCGAGGAAATCGGTCGCGCCGAGCCGGGTGGCCTCGACCGCCGTATCGATGGTGCCGTGGCCGGACATCATGACCACCGGCATCGTGAGCTGGCCCCCGCCGGCCCATTCCTTCAGCAAGGTGACGCCGTCGGTGTCGGGCATCCAGATGTCGAGCAGCACCAGGTCGGGACGCTGCGCCGCACGAAACGCGCGGGCCGCCTCGGCGTTTTCCGCCAGATGAACGTCGTAGCCCTCGTCGGTCAGAATTTCCGACAACAATTCACGAATGCCCACTTCGTCGTCGACGACGAGAATATGCCCGCTCACGTGTTCTCCCTTGGCGCCTCATAAACCGGCAGCGCGATGCGAATCGCCGCGCCGCCCGTCTTGAGATTTTCTATCTGGATTTTACCCTGATGTTCTTCCACGATCTTCTTGACGATGGCGAGCCCGAGGCCCGTCCCCTTGGCCTTGGTCGTTGCATAGGGCTCGAACAGCCGCGTCATCAGGTGTTCCGGGAATCCGGCTCCATTGTCCGTCACGGTCAAACAGATTGCATGGTTGTTCAGCCGCGTGGCGACCTCGACCTGGGGGGCTTCGCGCCCGCTCAATGCATCCTGCGCATTTTGCAACAGATTATGTATCACCTGGCGCAATAATGTGGAGTCGCCTGCGATCAGCGGCAGGCTCGGGTCGAGATGCAACTGCAGGCCAAGCGACCTGGCGTCGTACAGCGACAGCACTTCGTGCACCAGCGAATTGATATCGAGCGCCTCGAGCTTGGCGCGCGGCATGCGCGCATAGCCGGCGAAGGCGTCCACCATGCTCTTCATCGCGGCCACCTGGTTGACGATGGTCTGCGTGGCGCGCCCCAGGAACTCGGCGTCCGCGGGCTGCAGCCGGCCGTCGAGCTTGCGCGCGATGCGCTCGGCCGACAACTGGATCGGCGTGAGCGGATTCTTGATCTCGTGCGCCAGCCGGCGCGCCACCTCGCTCCAGGCGGCGTTGCGCTCGGCGTCGATCAGCGTGGTCACGTCGTCGAACACCAGCACGTAGCCGCGCTCAACCCCCGGCGGCAGGCGCGTGCCGCGCAGCAGCAGCGTCTGCTTGCCGCCGCTGCCGGCAAAATCGATCTGCTCCTGCCATTCGCCCTCGTGCTCGACAAAGCGCGCGGCCACGCCGATGCCGAATTCGTGCAGGGCCTCGCCCGACTCGCCCAGCGCGGCCAGCGGCTGGGCGACCATCGCGGATGACGACACCCCCAGGATCTGCGCCGCGGCATCGTTCATCGTGCGCACCCGCAGGGCCTCGTCCAGCACCACCACGCCGGACGACAGGTTGGCCAGCACCCGTTC
>JBFHQA010000034.1:0-22318 GCA_041592455.1 Thiobacillus sp.
GGCTGGAAGACCGTGCTGACGCCCGACATCCTCAGCGTGCTGCTGGTGGCGCCGGAAAAGATGTCGGCGCGCACGCTGTGGCGCTATGTGTCGCATCTCAAGGAAAACGGGCAGAAGGCCACCCGCTATGAGCTGGCCTTGTGGTCGAAATTCCTCAGCCCGTTCGTCATCCCGATCATGATGCTGATCGTGATGCCGTTTGCCATCCAGGGGCCGCGTTCAGGCGGCACCAGCACCAAGATCTTCATCGGCATCCTGGTCGGCCTCGGATTCCATCTGCTGAGCCGCCTGTTCGGCCATCTGGGCCTGTTGAACGACTGGCCGGTTGTTCTGGTGTCCGGCATGCCCTTGCTGATATTCCTGGCGTTTGCGTTGGTCGGCATCCGGTGGGTGGACCGTCGCTAGGCGTGCTGCCGGTGCGCCTGGCGGCCTGCCTGCAGGCGCCTCGGCCGGCAGACAAGGTGGCCTGTGTACACGCCCTGCAGTCTGACTGGATGGCGGGGCGGGTCGATGCCGGCGAGACCGTGCCGCGTGATCCTGTCGACCTCCCCGGCCATCCCGACAAGCCCCGACTGATTCCGCCCCAGAAGGTGCCGCGCCGTCGCGCCGATACGGCTGCCGGCCGGGCTGCCCTGGTCCACGCCCTGGCACATATCGAATTCAACGCGATCAATCTGGCGCTGGATGCAGCGCACCGGTTTGCCGGCATGCCCCGGGACTATTACGCAGACTGGCTGAGGGTGGCGGACGAGGAGGCTCTGCATTTCGATCTGCTGAACGCGCATCTGGGGACACTGGGGCATGCCTACGGGGACTTCGACGCGCACAATGGATTGTGGGACATGGCGCTGAAAACCGCGCACGACCCGCTGGTCCGGATGGCGCTGGTGCCACGCGTGCTGGAGGCGCGCGGACTCGATGCCACGCCGCTCATCGTCGAGAAACTGAGATCGGCCGGGGATCAGCGCATGATCGAGATCCTGGCCATCATCGAGCGCGATGAAATCGGCCATGTGGCCATCGGCAACCATTGGTACGGCTGGCTGTGCAGGCAGCGCGGGCTGGAGCCCGATGCAACGTTCCGGCAATTGCTGGTCGAGTACGATGCCCCGCCGCTGAAGCCGCCGTTCAACCTCGAGGCGCGCCGCGCAGCGGGCTTTAGCGAAACTGAACTGTCCTGGTTGAGTTCGCTCTAGCGATTACAAACCGAGCGTGGTCGCCGATACGCTGGCCGGCGAGCGTTGCCACATGCCGTCGAAGCTTTGAACCAGGGGCGTCGCGCGCGCCGGGTCGTCCGGATGCAGCGTGCCGCCCATGGACAGCTTGTCGGCGCGCAGCATCACGCCATGACGGTCAGCCAGCGCAAACGCCTGGTCGGGCAGAGGGGCGGCAGGGTCGGACTGGCGAATTTCGAGCACATGGCCGAAGTCGCGCACCAGTTGCATCAATCTTGGATGGTCGCGGGCAACCCGGCTGATGTCGTCCAGCAGGATCTCGATGCGGCGACCGCCGCCCGCGACGCAATGCGCGCGAAGCGCCGCGAGCCGGTCGGTCGCCTCGATATCCAGCATGCCGAGGTCGTGGTCGTATACGCGAAACACGATCGGCCTGGCAGCCAGCAGCGTGTCGAACGCGGCCTGCAGTTCGGAAGGGGTCTCAAAGCGGTCCATGGTCAGCGATCTCCAGCCATCCGGCCTCATGCCAGTCATGCAGCCGTTCATACAGGGAAGGGGGTATCGGCGCGGCCAGCGAGCGCTGGTCGGCGAGTTGCTGCAGCGCCGGGATCTCATCCGGCCCGGGCGTGAAGGACTCGCCGTTGATGAAATAGCGCTCGCCCGTGAACAGCAGCCGCGACTTGGGGTTGAGCGCCACGCCGTGTCGGCCGGCCAGTTTCCGGAAGGCAGCGCGAGTCAATGCGGTGTCGGGGGCGTCGAAGAACACGTTCGGCTTGGGTTCGGACAAATAGCACCCCGCGAACTCGGCGATGTCCTGCTTGTTCCATTGGATGCGGGCGATCATCTCGCCGATCTGCCTCAGCATGGCCGGGCCGATTTCGCCCGGATGGGACTGCAGGCGCAGGCCGGGGTCGGCGTAGCGTCCCTCGAGCTTGAGCGTATCCTGCAGGTGCATCAGGAAGCCCTGCGCCAGTTCGTCCGTCGTGGGTGCGCGAAAACCGATCGAATAGGTCGTGCAGGCATCCTCGGCCACGCCGTAATGGGCGACGTGCGGCGGCAGGTAGAGCATGTCGCCGGGGCCGAGCACCCATTCTTCCTCGGCCTTGAAGCGGCGCAGGATTTTCAGCGGCGCGCCGTCGAGCAGCGTCAGGTCGGCCTGGGTGCTGATCTTCCAGCGGCGATGGCCCTGGCCCTGCAGCAGAAAGACGTCATACGAATCGAAATGCGGGCCGACGCTTCCGCCGGGGACGGCGTAGCTGACCATCAGGTCGTCGAGCCGTGCATGGGGAACGAAGTCGAAGTGCGCCAGCAGCGCATCGGCCTCCGGCAGCAGATGGTTGAGCGACTGCACCAGCAGCGTCCAGTCGGTTTTCGGCAGGCGCCTGAAGTCGCTTTTGCTGAAAGGGCCGTGATCGAGCTGCCAGTGCTTGCCGCTGCCCTGGATCAGGCGGGACTCCACGTCCTCGCGACAAGCCAGTTGCTGCAGTTCGCCAGGCGGCAACAGTCCCTGGAAGCCGGGAACCGCCTGGCGGATCAGGAGCGGACGCTTGTGCCAGTAGTCGCGCAGGAAGCGGGTGGGGCTCAGGCCGCCCAGCAGGGTTTTCATCATAAAATCGATTATAACGATGCGGCCGGGCTTGCCCTGCTAAAATGTTTCGAAAACACCTAGCGGAGTCACGGATGCTGAAACCAGGAGACCGCGCACCGGATTTTTCCAATCCCGACGCGGACATGAATATCATCGAGCTGTCCCAGTTCAAGGGCAAGACGCTCGTGCTGTTCTTCTATGTGCGCGACGACACGCCGGGCTGCACGACCGAGGCCGTCGAGTTCACCGACCTGGAAAGCAAATTCAACAAGCTGGGGGCCGCCGTGGTCGGCGTGTCGCGCGACGATTGCATGAAGCACAGCGATTTTCGCGACAAGCACGGCATCAGCGTGACCCTGCTCGCCGACAAGGAACAGGAAACCTGCAAGGCCTATGGCGTGCTGCAGGACAAGGAAGTGGACGGCGTCACGCGCAAGAGCGTGGTGCGCTCCACCTTCATTATCGATAAACAGGGCGTCATCCGTCACGCACTGTATGGCGTTTCGAGCCGCGGCCATGCGGCGGAAATGCTGCAACTTGTAAAGGAACTCAATTGAACATCGGCAAGGATACCGTCGTCACCATCACCTACATCGTCCGCGACATGGACGGCAAGCTGCTGGAGGAGAGCGAGGAACCGGTCAGCTACCTGCATGGCGGCTACGACAACATCTTCCCGATGGTCGAGCAGGCGCTCGAAGGCAAGGGCGCGGGCGAAAGCATCGATCTCAAGCTGCAGCCGGTCGACGCCTTCGGCGACTTCGACGAGAGCCTTGTGCGCCTGGAGGCGCGCGACAGTTTTCCGGCCGATGTCTCGGTTGGCATGCAGTTCGTCGGCTCGCCGCTCGATGGCGGCGAGGAGATGCTCTACACCGTGACCGACGTCGCCGAGGACAAGGTCGTCGTCGACGGCAACCATCCCTATGCCGGACAGGCCGTGCATTTCCAGTGCACGGTCTCGGAAGTGCGCGCCGCCACGGCTGACGAGGTGGCGCACCGCCATGCGCATGGCGCGCATGGTCATCACCATCACTGAGCAGCATGGTATTGGTCGCCGGGCTGCTAGAATGCCCGGCTAACTTGTCTAGTGTGACTGTTTGATGAAAACCACCTTCCTCGACTTCGAGCAGCCCATCGCAGAACTCGAAGCCAAGATCGAAGAATTGCGCTTCGTGCAGGACGATTCCGCCCTGGATATCTCGGAGGAAATCCGCCGCCTGCAGAAAAAAAGCCAGACGCTGACCAAGGACATCTACGCCAAGCTCAATGCGTGGCAGGTGTCGCAGGTCGCGCGGCATCCGCAGCGCCCGTACACCCTCGATTACGTCCAGGGACTGTTCACCGACTTTGCCGAATTGCGGGGCGATCGGGCGTATGCCGACGATGCCGCGATCGTCGGCGGCATGGCGCGCTTCAACGGCGAGCCGGTCATGGTGATCGGCCACCAGAAAGGCCGCGACACCAAGGAAAAGATCTACCGCAATTTCGGCATGCCCCGTCCCGAGGGATACCGCAAGGCCTTGCGGCTGATGCGCCTGGCCGAAAAATTCCGCCTGCCGATCTTTACCTTCATCGACACCCCGGGCGCCTATCCGGGCATCGGGGCCGAAGAGCGCGGGCAATCCGAAGCCATCGCCCGCAACCTCTACGTGATGGCCGAACTGCAGACGCCGATCATCTGCACGATCGTCGGCGAGGGCGGCTCCGGCGGCGCGCTGGCGATCGGAGTCGGCGACCGCACGCTGATCCTGCAGTATTCGACGTATTCCGTCATTTCGCCCGAGGGGTGCGCCTCCATCCTGTGGAAGAGCGCCGACAAGGCCTCCGTTGCGGCAGAAACGCTCGGCATCACCGCCGATCGCCTGAAGGCCAACGGGCTGGTCGACCGCATCATCGAGGAGCCGCTGGGCGGTGCCCAGCGCGACTGGGACAGCATGTTCCAGAACATGCGCCGCAGCTTGACCGATACCCTGTCCGAACTGCGCAAGCAGTCTCCCGAAGCCTTGCTGAACGCCCGCTACAAGCGTCTTCGCGCGTATGGCAGCTTCAAGGAAACCCCTGTCAAATAATCCCGTCGTCGAGGCGGTGGCGGGGAGCCTCGCCCGTCATGTCGGATCGAATGCGCGGCTGGTCGTCGCGCTTTCGGGCGGCATCGACTCGGTCGTGCTGCTGCATGCCTTGCTGGCGTTGCAGCGTCGACTTTCCTTTCAATTGCGTGCCGTGCATGTCCATCACGGTCTGTCGCCCCATGCGGACGACTGGGCGGCGTTTTGCCAGACGCTGTGCGAGGCGCATGCCGTTCCGCTCGACGTCCATCGCGTCAGCATTGCCCGCGATGACCCGTCCGGGATCGAGGCGGCGGCGCGACGTGAGCGCCGCAAGGTCTTTGCGCATATCGAGGCGGATGCTGTCCTGACGGCGCACCAGCAGGGCGACCAGGCTGAAACGCTGCTGCTGCAGTTGCTGCGCGGCGCCGGCCCGAAAGGCCTGGCTGCCATGGCCGAGGCGCAGCGCCCTCCGGGTTGGCATGCCCTGCAGTTGCGTCCCCTGTTGACGGTGTCGCGTGCCGATATCGAGCAGGTCGCAGCCACGCACGGCATCGAATGGGTCGAGGACGAAAGCAATCAGCATCTGCGCTACCGGCGCAACGCCCTGCGCCACCGCGTCATGCCCCTGCTGGCGGAACATTTTCCCGGGGCGGAATCCACGCTGGCCCGAGCCGCAGGCTTGCAGGCCGAGGCCGCCGGGTTGCTCGACGACCTGGCGCAACTGGACGGCATGCGGGCCATCCGGGGTGAGCGTCTCGATTGCGCCGAGCTGGCAGACTTGTCGCCTGCGCGCGGTCGCAACCTGTTGCGGCATTTCATCGAACAGCAAGGCCAGGCCATGCCAAGCGAAAGGCGTCTGGACGAAGCGCTGCACCAGTTGGTCGACGCGCGCCAGGATGCACGCGTCTGCGTCCGGCTGGGCGAGACCGACATCCGCCGTTTTCGGGGCGGCGCCTATCTGGTTCCGGTGCGCGCGGATGCCCTTCAGGAACCGTGGATATGGACGGGTGAAGAGCTTGTGGCGCTCGACCGGATCGGCCGGCGCATCGTCTTGCAGCCGGTCGTGGGCGCGGGCCTGAGGCAATCCCTGCTGTTGGAAGCCGGCCGGGTGGAGTGGCGGGTCAGGCAGGGCGGGGAGCGCATACGGCTGGCGCCTGGCGGGGCGCAGCGCAGCCTCAAGAATGTGTTGCAGGAGTCGGCCATTCCGCCCTGGGAGCGTGACCGCCTGCCGTTGCTGCTGTGCGACGGCAAACTGGTCTGGGCGGAGGGCATTGGAATCGATGCCGACTGCCTGGCCGGGCCGGGGGAGCCGGGCTGGGTGCCTGTCAGCGAATAGCAGGCGTGGCCGTGTCCAGGCTAGTCCCCCGGGAGGCTGTCTGTGTCGGGCTTGATCTTGCCGACGATGTCGAAATCGCTGCCGCCTCTGGGCTTGAGGACGAAAAAGGCGCCCAGTTCGGCCAGCTCGAAGGTGATCGCGGCAATATTCGGTTCGTGGGTCACCATGACCAGATTGGCCGGGCCCTGGTGGCTGCCGATGTGCTGGATCGCTTCGGCAGCCTGGCTGGCGGCTTCGGCGGGCGGCAGTACCTCGGCCAGGGACAGAAACCCGGCGGGCGCGGATGAGCCGAATGCCATGCGAGCGGTGTCCGTGGTGCGGCAGTATGGGCTTGCCAGCACTTCGCCCACTGCAATGCCTCTGGATTTGAACGCTTCCCCGGTCCGGGTCGCGACCTGCTTGCCAAGCCGGGAAAGCTTGCGCTCTTTGGCGCAACTAGGGTCGCGCGTCAGGGAGTCTCCCTGTCCGGGGCCGCTTTTCAGGTGGGCGTGGCGCATCAGCACGACATGACCGCCGGCCTTGAGCGCCTGCCAGGCGGCTTCGCTGCTCGCGGCGGCCTGGCCGGTGGCGAGAAGCAAGGCCGCCAGGAAAGCAAGCAGGCCTGCGTGTACGGCTGATGCGGGGTTCATGGCGCGCACCTCGTGACTCGGAAGAAAGACAAGAAATTATACCGGCCTGAATCAACCTGAAAAACGCGCTGGATGCGGGCCCGGGCAGCAGACAAGCCGGGGCCGCTCGTGGTACTCTAGCGGGCTGATTTTCATGATTTTTTATCGTTTTTCTGACTTGATCCCCTCTGGAGCTAAAACATGGCTGTACAACGCACTTTTTCCATCATCAAACCCGATGCGGTCGCCAAGAATGTGATCGGCAAGATCGTCAGCCGTTTCGAGAGCAATGGCCTCAAGGTGGTCGCCTCCAAAATGAAGCATCTGTCGCGCCAGGAAGCCGAAGGCTTCTATGCCGTGCACAAGGAGCGTCCGTTCTTCAAGGATCTGGTCGACTTCATGGTGTCGGGTCCGGTGGTGCTGCAGGTGCTGGAAGGTGAAGACGCGATTGCCAAGAACCGCGCGCTGATGGGGGCGACCGACCCCAAGAAGGCCGAGCCGGGCACCATTCGCGCCGATTTCGCCGAGAGCATCGACGCCAATGCTGTTCACGGCTCCGATGCGCCCGAGACCGCTGCCATCGAGATCGCCTACTTCTTCCCGGCCAGCGAAGTCTACGCAGGCCGTTGATTTAAAGCGCATGCCGCAAAACCTGCTTGATTTCGACCTCGACGGACTGACTGCCTGGTTGACCGAACTCGGCGAGAAGCCGTTTCGCGCCAGGCAGGTGTTCCACTGGGTCCACCAGGCCGGTGTGGCGGATTTTGCGCAGATGACCGATATCGCCAAGAGCCTGCGCGAGAAGCTGCAGCAGCATGCTGTGGTGGCGCCGCCGGCCATCGGCTTCGCCCACACCTCTTCGGACGGCACGCGCAAGTGGCTGTTCGACGTGGGGGTGGCAAACGGTATCGAAACCGTATTCATTCCGGAAGACGATCGCGGCACCCTGTGCGTGTCGTCGCAGGTCGGCTGTGCGCTGGAATGCACCTTCTGCTCGACCGGTCGGCAGGGCTTCAATCGCAACCTGACGGTGGCCGAGATCATCGGCCAGTTGTGGGTGGCGCATCATGGCCTGCGCGGCCAGGTCAATCGCACCTCGGGTGAAATATCCGATCGCCCTGTGACCAATGTCGTGATGATGGGCATGGGCGAGCCGCTCGCCAATTTCGAGAACGTCGTCACGGCGCTGGGCATCATGCTGGACGATCATGCCTATGGTTTGTCGCGGCGCCGGGTCACGGTGTCGACGTCGGGTCTGGTGCCGGCGATGGACCGGCTGGCCGAACGCTGCCCGGTGGCGCTGGCCGTGAGCCTTCACGCGCCCAACGATGCGCTGCGTGACCAGATCGTTCCGATCAACAAGAAATATCCGCTGCGCGAGTTGATGGCCGCTTGCCAGCGCTACCTGGTGCATGCGCCGCGCGATTTCATCACGTTCGAATACGTGATGCTCGCCGGCGTCAACGACCAGCCCGAACATGCGCGCCAGCTGATCGAGCTGACGCGCGACGTGCCATGCAAATTCAATCTCATCCCGTTCAATCCGTTCCCGGATTCGGGGTATGACAAGCCGCGGTCGGAGCCGATGCGCGTGTTCCGCCAGATCCTGCAGGACGCGGGCTATGTGGTGACCACGCGCAAGACGCGCGGCGACGATATCGATGCAGCCTGCGGCCAGCTGGCCGGCAAGGTGGCCGACAAGAGCGGGCGCGTCATGAAAAGAATACAAAAGGAGGCAGCGTGAAAAAGTGGATCGGCATCCTGGCCGCAGCGATGCTGGCAGGATGCGCGGGGCAACCCATGGAGGGCGGCAGCGGCGTGTCCAGTGTGGCGGCCGATAGCGAAACCCGTCAGCGAGCACGGGCGTTCACCGAACTGGCCGGCGCCTACTTCGCGCGTGCCCAGTACAAGATCGCCCTTGAGGAACTGCGCAAGGCCATCACGGTCGACAGCAGCTTCGGGCCGGCCTACAACATCTATGGCCTGATCTACATGGAACTGGCTGAAGACAAGCTGGCCGAGGAGAATTTTCGCCGCGCCATCGACCTGGATCGCAGCGATTCGGAAGCGCGTAACAATTACGGCTGGTTTCTTTGCACCCGTGGACGCTACGACGAGGGGCTGAGCCAGTTTTCCACCGCGATTCGCAATCCGCTGTATTCACGGCCCGAGCAGGCCCTGGCCAATGCGGGCCTGTGCGCCGAGAAGAAAGGCGACCTGGCGCTGGCAGAGGCCAACCTGATCAAGGCCTTCAAGCTGCAGCCTGACAATCCCGCAACGATCCTGAAGCTGGCCGGCCTCAATTTCCGCCAGGGCAGGCTGGCCGAGGCCCAGCGCCTTCTCGGTCAGCACGCCGAACTGGCGCCGCCGACTGCGGAAAGCCTGTGGTTGGGCGTGCGTCTCGAACGCAAGCTCGGGGACCGTGCGCAGGAAGCGGCCTACGGGCTGCAGTTGCGCAAGCGGTTTCCTGAGTCGAGCGAGGCTGCCAAGCTGCTGACGGGGCAATACGAATGAGCGAGAACCTGCAGTCCACCGTCGGGCAGTTGCTGAACGAGGCACGTGTTGCGCAGGGCGTGACCGTGGAGGATGCTGCCGTGCGCCTGCGTCTGATGAACCGTCAGATCGAGGCCATGGAAGCGGATGACTTTGAAAGCCTGGGCCAGCCGGTGTTCGCGCGCGGATTTGTTCGTAACTACGCACGACTGCTTGGCCTGGCACCGGAGCCGTTGCTGGAGCGCATGGTGGGCGCGCCTGCCGAACCCGAGCCGATCACCCATGCCGAGGCGCCGATGCCGCGTTCCTGGATGACCTCGCCCTGGCTGATCCTGTTGCTGCTGGGCATGCTGGTGCTGGTAGCGGCTCCGGTGGGGCTGTACTTGTGGCTCAACAGCGAAGTGGAGGAGGGAGGCGACGCCCCGTTCCCTGTGGTCCAGACCCAGCCCGCCCCCCTCGACGCACCTGCCGTGGCCATGCCTGCTCCCATGACGGAGGCCTCGCCGGAATCCGCGCAGGAGGCAGCTGCTCCTGCCGGTGAAGCCGCTCAGCCAGGCGAGGGGGCCGACACCGTTGAGTCCGCTCAGCCGGCAGCAAAGGACGGCGTGGTCCGTCTTGAATTCGGCGAGGAATCCTGGGTCGAAATCAAGGACGCCAGCGGGCGCATGCTGCATCGTCAGCTCAATCCCGCGGGCAGCGGTGCCGAGATACGTGGCCAGCCGCCTTTCTCGATGGTGATCGGAAACGCGGCAGCCGCCCGGATGACTTACAACGGTCGTCCGATCGACCTCAAGCCTTTTATTGACGTGACGGTTGCCCGCTTCACGCTCGAAGAGTAACCACCCTGGAAGAATGATGTCTCAGATCGTCCGTCGTCCCACCCGCCAGGTGCGGGTAGGCCATGTACTGGTTGGTGGCGATGCACCTGTCGTGGTGCAGTCGATGACCAATACCGATACCGCCGATATCTCCGCCACCGTGCGCCAGGTGCAGGCGCTGGCAGAGGCCGGCTCCGAGGTGGTGCGCATCACCGTCAACACGCTGGAAGCCGCTTCCGCGGTGTCGCGCATCCGCGAGCGCCTCGACGTGCTGGGATGCCGCGTACCGCTGGTCGGCGACTTCCATTTCAACGGACACAAGCTGCTGACCCAGGTGCCGGAATGCGCCGAAGCGCTGGCCAAGTACCGCATCAATCCCGGCAACATCGGGCGCGGGGCCAAGCGTGACGAGCAATTTGCCACGCTGATCGAGATCGCGTGCCGCCATGACAAGCCGGTGCGCATCGGCGTCAACTGGGGCAGCCTCGACCCGGCGCTGGCTGCGCGCATGATGGACGAGAACGGCCGGCTGGCGCAGCCGGAGGATCCCGAGGTCGTCATGCGCCGGGCCATGGTTGCCTCCGCACTCGAGTCGGCCAGGAAGGCTGAAGAACTGGGCCTGGGCGGCGACAAGATCGTCCTGTCGTGCAAGATGAGCCGGGTGCAGGATCTGATTTCGGTCTACCGCGATCTCTCCGCGCAGTGCGACTACCCGCTGCACCTGGGTCTGACCGAGGCCGGCATGGGCAGCAAGGGCATCGTCGCGTCGACGGCGGCGCTGGCAGTGCTGCTGCAGGAAGGTATCGGCGATACGATCCGGATTTCGCTGACGCCCGAACCCGGCGGCGATCGCACGCAGGAAGTGCGCGTCGGCCAGGAAATCCTGCAATCGCTCGGCCTGCGCGCCTTCACGCCGCAGGTGACTGCCTGTCCGGGCTGCGGCCGCACGACCTCGACCGTATTCCAGGAACTGGCGCAGGATATCGAATCCTATCTGCGCAACCAGATGCCGGTCTGGCGCAACCAGTACGCCGGCGTCGAGACCATGCAGGTGGCGGTGATGGGCTGCGTCGTCAATGGGCCCGGCGAATCCAAGCATGCCAATATCGGCATCTCGTTGCCCGGTACCGGTGAAGTACCGGTGGCGCCAGTCTATGTCGACGGCGAGAAGACCGTGACGCTGAAAGGCGACAGGATCGCCGCAGACTTCCAGGCGATTGTCGAAGACTATGTGCGCAGCCACTACGGCGCTGCGTAACCCTGAAACCAGCTGATTACTTTATGAGCAACCTGATTCAATCCGTGCGCGGCATGAACGACTGCCTGCCCGATGTCACCGACACCTGGCAGGGCTTCGAGGCGATTGTGCGCGACTGGCTGCGGCGCTATGGCTACCGTGAAATGCGCACGCCGATTCTCGAGCACACCGGCCTGTTCAAGCGCGCCATCGGCGAAGTGACCGACATCGTCGAGAAGGAAATGTATACCTTCGTCGACGAACTCAACGGCGAGTCGCTGGCCTTGCGTCCCGAAGGCACGGCCTCGTCGGTGCGCGCGGCGATCCAGCACAACCTGCTGTACGACGGCGGCAAGCGCCTCTGGTACACGGGCCCCATGTTCCGCCACGAGCGTCCTCAGAAAGGCCGCTATCGCCAGTTCCACCAGGTCGGGGTCGAGGCGCTCGGGTTTGCCGGCCCGGACGTTGATGCCGAACTGATCGTGATGTGCGCCGATCTCTGGCGCGAACTCGGCATCGCCCCCGTCCTCCAGATCAATACCCTGGGCGACATCGAGTCGCGCCATCGCCACCGGGCCAAGCTGATCGCGTATTTCGAGTCCCACCAGGACGCGCTCGACGAGGATTCGAAGCGCCGCCTGCACAGCAATCCGCTGCGCATCCTCGACAGCAAGAACCCGGCGATGCAGGCTCTCAACGATGCTGCGCCCAAGCTGATGGACGAGCTCGATGACGCGGCCCTGGCGCATTTCGAGGCGCTGCAGGCGCTGCTGCGTGCCAACGGCGTGGCGTACGAGATCAACCCGCGCCTGGTGCGCGGCCTCGACTACTACAACCGCACCGTGTTCGAGTGGGTGACCGATCAGCTCGGCGCGCAGGGCACCGTGTGTGCAGGCGGCCGCTACGACGGCCTGGTCGAACAGCTCGGCGGCAAGCCCGCGCCGGCCGCAGGCTTTGCCATGGGTATCGAGCGACTGTTGTCGCTGATGGAGGCGGGCGGCAAGGCCCTTGCGCCGAAAGTGCCGGACGCGTATATCGTGCATGCTGGCGAGGCGGCCCAGGCGTTCGCGTGGCAGGTGGCCGCGGCGCTGCGCGGAGCCGGTCTCGATACCATACTGCATTGCGGTGGCGGCAGCTTCAAGTCGCAGATGAAGAAGGCCGATGCCAGCCGCGCGCGTTACGCGGTCATCATCGGCGACGACGAGGCGGCAGTACAGCAGGTCACGCTCAAATCACTGCGCGGCACAGCCGAGCAAACGCGCGTCGAAGTGGCGCTCGCAACCGAAATCCTTAAGAAGGCATAAAGACGATGGCAACCTACGATCTCGACGAACAGGAACGGATGGACGAACTGAAAGCCTGGTGGAAACGCTGGGGCAATACCGTGTTGATCGGCCTTGCCTTGGTGATTGCTGCTGTGGCGGGCTGGCGCTACTGGCAGCACCATACGCTGACGCAGAATCTCGAAGCCGCCGCCGTCTATGAAAAGCTGACCCAGTCGCTCGCTGCGAACGACGGCAAGAGCGCGCGCGAAGCCGGTTCGATGCTGATCGACCAATACGGCGCTACCGCCTATGCTCCCCGCGCTGCGCTGCTGCTGGCCAAGCTCAATGTCGCAGGCAAGGACATGAAGAGCGCGCAGGCCCAACTGGAATGGGCTGCAGCCAACAGCAAGGAAGCCGCGATCAAGGACCTGGCCCGCTTGCGCCTGGCCGGTCTTCAGCTCGACCAGAAGCAGTACGATGCCGCCCTGAAAACCCTGTCCGGCACGCGCAGCGATGCATTCGCCCCGCGCTTCGAGGACCTCAAGGGCGACGTGATGCTGGCCCAGGGCAAGCATGCCGAAGCGCGCGCCGCCTACCAGGCTGCCTATGGCAAGCTGGAGGAGGACAATCCGTACCGGAGCATCGTCGAACTCAAGCTGGATGCCATGGGAGGAGAAAGCAAGTGAAGACCCGTTTGATTGTCGCGAGCCTGGCGCTGGCTCTTTCCGGCTGCAGCACGGTGGGCGGCTGGTTCAGTTCCGGCCCGGCCAAGCCCAAGCCTGCGGCGCTGGTCGAGTTCAAGCCGGCGGCCTCGCTTTCCGAAGCCTGGAAGATCGATGCAGGCGATTCCGCGAAGTATGCGTTCCGGCCTCAGGCCGATGGCGATACCCTGCTGGCAGCCGGAGTGGGGCGCGTGGTACGGGTGGCGGTCTCCACCGGCCAGACGACATGGAAAACCGACAGCGGCGTCAGGCTTTCTGCTGGCGCAGCCGCTGGCGCGGGCCTGGGGTTTGCTGGCGGAGCCAAGGGTGAAATGCTTGCGCTGGATCTGGCCACGGGCCAGACGCGCTGGAAAGCGCAGCTGTCGAGCGAGGTCACGGGGCAGATTCTCGTCACCTCGGACACCGTGATTGCCCGCACCGGTGATGGCCGCGTGCATGGGCTTGCCCTGGCGGATGGAAGCCGCAAGTGGCTGTATACCCGCAACCTGCCGATCCTGAGCTTGCGTGGATCCGGCGGCATGGTCCTGCGTGATTCGGTGCTGTTTGCAGGCTTTCCGGGCGGTAAGCTGGTCGCGCTGAATGCATCGAATGGCGCGCAGTTGTGGGAGGCCGCGGTGGCCTTGCCACGCGGGGCCACCGAGATCGAGCGGGTCACCGACGTCATGGGCAATCCGGTCGTCGATGACCGCCAGGTGTGCGCGGTGGCCTACCAGGGCCGTGTCGCCTGCTTCGATCGGCGAAATGGTTCGCCGCTGTGGGCGCGTGATGCGTCGAGCAACACCGGGCTGGCGATGGACGATCGTGCGTTGTACGTTACCGACGACAAGGACGCCGTGACGGCCTACGATAAGATCAGCGGACGGGCAGGCTGGCGGCAGGACAAGCTGGCGCGCCGCCAGGTCACCGCGCCGCTGAGCCTGGGCGCGTGGGTCGTGGTGGCCGACAGCGAAGGCTACGTGCACGTGCTGTCCGCCGAAGACGGCAGCTTTGTCGCTCGCGCCAGGGTCGATAGCGCCGTGCTCAGCGCGCCGGTCGATATCGGTCCGGGCTTTGCCGTGCAAACGGAAAAAGGCAGCGTCGTCGCTTTCAGATTGAAGTAAACCACACGCCGGCCTGGCCGGCGTGTAGCAAGGATCATCATGCTACCCACCCTGGTTCTTGTCGGGCGTCCGAACGTCGGCAAGTCCACCTTATTCAACCGGCTCACCGGCACCCGAGATGCCCTGGTGCATGACATGCCCGGCATGACGCGCGACCGCCATTACGGACGCGGGCGCCTGGGCGGCAAGCCCTATCTGGTGGTCGATACCGGCGGCCTGGAGCCGATCGCCACCGACGGCATCCTCGCCGAGATGGCGCGGCAGACGCTGCAGGCGATCGACGAAGCCGATGCCATCATCTTCATGGTCGACGGGCGGGCCGGCCTGACGCCGCAAGACAAGGTGATCGCCGACCGCCTGCGACGCGCCCGCTGTCCGGTGCTGCTGGCGGTCAACAAGGCCGAGGGCATGAACCGCTCGGTGGTGACCGCCGAATTCCACGAACTGGCGCTGGGCGAACCGGTGGCCATTTCCGGCGCGCACGGAGACGGCATCTCCGACCTGGTGGCCGAGGCGCTGGCGCCGTTTCCCGAGGAAGAGGCCAAGCCGGACGATTTCGGCATACCCAAGATCGCGCTGGTGGGCCGCCCCAACGTCGGCAAGTCGACCCTGGTCAATGCGCTGGTGGGCGAGGAGCGCGTCATTGCGTTCGACCAGCCAGGCACCACGCGCGACTCGATCTACGTCGAATTCGAACGCGACGGCAAGCCCTATGTCCTGATCGACACCGCCGGCGTGCGGCGTCGCGGCAAGGTGTTCGAGACGGTGGAAAAGTTTTCCGTCATCAAGACCCTGCAGGCAATCGAGGACGCCAACGTGGTGGTGCTGGTGCTCGACGCGCGCGAAAACATCTCCGAGCAGGACGCGCACCTTGCCGGCTTCGTGCTGGAGACCGGCCGTGCCCTGGTGGTGGCCATCAACAAGTGGGACGGCCTCAGCGCCGACCAGCGCGACGACATCAAGCGCGACATCGGGCGCAAGCTGGCTTTCCTGGATTTTGCCCGTTTCAATTACATCTCGGCGCTCAAGCACAAGGGCCTGGACAACTTGCTGAAGGATGTCGAGGCCGCCCACGCCGCCGCTTTCATCAAGATGTCGACGCCCAAGCTGACGCGGGTGCTGGAAATGGCGGTGGAGCAGCATGCTCCGCCCAAGAGCGGCCTGTTCCGGCCGAAGCCGCGCTACGCCCACCAGGGCGGCAAGAATCCGCCGGTGATCATCCTGCACGGCAACGCGCTGGAAGGATTGCGCGACGACTACAAGCGCTATCTGGAAAGCAGCTTCCGCAAGGCCTTCAAGCTGCAGGGCACGCCGCTGCGGATCCAGATCAAGGAAGGCGAGGGCAAGAATCCGTACGAGGGCAAGAAGCGCGCGCCGCTGACCGAAAGCGAGGCGACGCGGATGCGCCGCAAGAAGCGCGTCCGCCGCAAGGTCTACGGTTCGACCTGATCACCCGTCATGGTGCGGTGGTGGTCAGGCCGACTCCACCGGCCCGTCTCACTCCAGCCAGCGAACCAGATAAAACAGCTTGAATCCTTCCGAGGAACGGGAAGGGCCGCTCGCGATCGCGGCGTGGCGGTGCTTGTCGGGGTCGGCGTGCGCCCGCGCCTCGGCCTCGCTGGCGTAGACCTCGACCACACCCTCGGGGAAACGCTTGCGGTTCTTGCCCGAGGGTGAGTAGATCACGACTGCCGAGGTGCCGACGACCTTGGATTCGACATCGGTGAACAGGCTGGTGGCTTGCGGCATGGCAGTCTCGGGGCGTCCCGGCGGACGCCGGGCCTCAGTGGGTTTTCTTGGGAATGCTGCTGATCTTGACGGCGTGAGTGGTCGGCGTGTCGTCGGTGAAGCGCGGACGCTCGTCCAGGGTCCGTCCGGTGATCTTGGCAAGCTCGGTTTCGCGGGTGGAGATCACCATCAGGCAGTCCTTGATGTTCATGATGGTCTCTTCGGTCAGCGGGCTGGGGTTGCCGTCGCGCGGCGCGGTGTCGCGCACGATCGACGTCAGGGTCTTGCGCATCATGCGCATGAGGCGTTGTTCGTCGTGCAGGGTCTTGTCGATGTCCATGATTCAGGCTCCGAAAATGCGGCAAAGATCTGCAATTGTCGGCGCCGCCGGAGGCCACGTCAACGCATGGCCTTGATGGCGGCAAGGATAAAAAGCTTGGAAGTGGGCATAAGAAGAATGAACCGCGTGCCGCATCCGGCTGATTTAAGCTAGCGGGCAGAGGAGAGCCCACATGACCGACCCCGTCGCCCCCGATCCGAACGAAGTCCGTGAAATCCGCACCAATCCCATCGTGCCGAGCGAATCCGTGCTGGTGGCCACCGCGCGCAGCATGCGGCCGAAAAAGGCCGAGGAACTGGCGCCGCGCGATACCCGCAAGCACGTCGAGACCTGCCCGTTCTGCCGCGGCAACGAGCACAAGACGCCGCCGGTGATCATGGCCTGGCCGGGGGAGGCCGACTGGGAAATCCGCATGGTCGAGAACCTCTACCCCGTGCTCGGCGACGACCGCTCCCAGGCCGGCTTCACGTTCGGCCTGCAGCAGACCATCGACGGCTATGGCCGCCATGAGGTCATCATCGACCACCACGAGCACGGCGTGGCGATTCACGAGATGTCGGAAAGTCACCTGGCGGCGCTGTTCGGCGTGTACCAGACCCGGATGCGCCAGCTGTTCGCGTCGAACGACAGGCTGAAATACGTGTTGGTGTTCAAGAATTTCGGGCCGGCCGCCGGGGCGTCGATCCCGCACACCCACAGCCAGGTCATCGCCATGCCGGTGGTGCCGGAGAACGTCGATGCCGAGGTGAGAAACAGCGCCGCACATTTCGCCAAGCACCACCACTGCATCTTCTGCGCCCTGATCGACGAGGCCCTGACCTTCGAGGCGACGATCTACGACCGCAATTCGGGCGCGGTGCGGCGCAAGATCAACGTCGGCCAGTACGTGGTCGAGCGGGGCGAGAAGTTCATCGCGATCAAGCCGTTCGCCAGCCGCTACGAATGGGAAGTGCATATCCTGCCGCTGACGCACCAGGCCGATTACCTCGACGTGCCGGCCGAGGACATGGCCGACCTGGCCCGCGTGATGAAGCGCACCATGGCGCGGCTGGACGCCGTCATCGGCGGCGCGCAGTACAACTTCTTCCTGCACTCCGTTCCGCACGACGCCCAGCGCGATGCCCATGCGCCGAGCTACCACTGGCATCTGGAAATCTGCCCGCGCACGTCGATCCCCACCGGCTTCGAACTGGGGTCGGGGCTGTTCGTCAACACCATCAACCCGGAGCAGGCAGCCGAGCGCCTGCGCGCGGTGGAACTGAACGGTGCGGCGTGACCGGGGGTGGCCCAGGCGCCGGCATGGACTAGAATGTGTAGTCCGGCTGAAACCAGCGCCCTCGTCGTCAGGAAACCTGTTTGAATACCTCGTGCCTCTCCCGCTCGCCCGTCTGCCCGGCCCGCGCTTGCCATCCTGAATGGTGTTGCGGTCCGGCCCGCAGGAGCCCCTCCCTTGTTTGACCGTCATCAGGGCGGCGAGCGCGTCATCCTGGTGGCGATCGACTTCGGCAAGCCCGACTACCCGGAAAGCGTCTCGGAACTGAGACTGCTGTCGTCCGGGGCCGGACTCGACATCCTGGGCGAGGTGCTGGGCAAGCGCAGCCGTCCTGACGCCGCGCTGTTCGTCGGCAGCGGCAAGGCCGACGAAATCGCGGCGCTCGTCCAGGCCACCGAGGCCGACGTCGTCATTTTCAACCACGAGCTGTCGCCCGCGCAGGAGCGCAACCTGGAACGGCGCCTGCACTGCCGGGTGATCGACCGTGTCAGCCTGATTCTGGACATCTTCGCGCGCCGGGCGCACAGCGCGGAGGGCAAGCTGCAGGTCGAGCTGGCCCAGTTGCAGCACCTTTCGACCCGCCTGGTGCGCGGCTGGACCCACCTGGAACGGCAACGCGGCGGGGTGGGCATGCGCGGCCCGGGTGAAAAGCAGCTGGAAACCGACCGCCGACTGATCGGGATTCGGGTCAAGGCGCTGCGCGAACGGCTGGCCAAGCTTGGCAAGCAGCGCCGCACCCAGCGCCGCTCCCGTTCGCGCCACCAGGTGCTGTCGGTCGCGCTGGTGGGCTATACCAACGCCGGGAAATCCACCCTGTTCAATGCGCTGACGCGGGCAGGCGCCTATGCGGCCGACCAGCTGTTTGCCACGCTGGACACGACCACTCGCAAGATCTACCTGCCTGCCGTGGGCGAGGTCGTGTTGTCCGACACGGTCGGCTTCATCACCAACCTGCCGCACGAACTGGTAGCGGCCTTTCGGGCCACGCTGGAAGCCACGACCGAGGCCGATTTGCTGCTGCACGTGATCGACTCGGCCAGTTCGGGTCGCGAGCGCCAGATCGAGGCGGTCGACAAGGTGCTCAAGGAGATCGGCGCCGAGGATGTGCCGCAGCTTCGGGTCTACAACAAGCTTGATTTGACGGGCGTTGCGCCGGGAATCGGCCGGGACGAGTATGGTAAACTGCAGAGCGTTTATATTTCCGCGCAAACCGGCGCGGGCCTTGAACTATTGCGAGATGCATTGTCAGAAATCCTGGTCGCCGAGCGCGATCGGGACGAAGTTCGTGCACCGGACGACGCCTCTTCCGAAACCACAGCTCTTTCTACTTAAAACGATATGGCCTGGAACGACCCTCAATGGGGCAATAAAGACAACCGTAAGAACAGCGGACCACCCGATCTGGACGAGGTCTGGCGTCGATTCAACGACCGCTTGAACGGCATGTTCGGCAAGAAGGGCGGCGGCGATGGTGGCGACGGCTTCTCTCCTCCGGGTATGCCGGGGGGCGGCAACCTGGTCGGCCTGCTGGCCGGCGTGCTGGCGTTCGTGTGGCTGGCGAGCGGGTTCTATATCGTCGATACCGGCCAGCGCGGCGTGGTGCTGCGCTTCGGCAAGTACATCGAGACCACCGAGCCTGGACCGCGCTGGCATCTTCCCTGGCCGATCGAGTCGCGTGAGATCGTCAACGTCGACCAGGTGCGCACGGTCGAGGTCGGCTATCGCAACAACGTCAAGAGCAAGGCGCTGCGCGAATCGCTGATGCTGACGGACGACGAGAACATCATCGACCTGCAGTTCGCCGTCCAGTACATCCTGAAGGATCCCAAGGAATTCCTGTTCGTCAATCGCTCGCCCGAGGACGCCGTGCTGCAGGTGGCCGAAACCGCCATGCGCGAAATCGTCGGCCGCAACAAGATGGACTTCGTGCTTTACGAGGGCCGTGCCGATATCGCCGCACGTGCCAAGGTGCTGATGCAGCAGATCCTCGATCGCTACAAGACCGGCATCAGCATCAGCCAGGTCACGTTGCAGAACATCCAGCCGCCCGAACAGGTTCAGGCTGCGTTCGACGACGCGGTCAAGGCCGGACAAGACCGCGAACGCCTCAAGAACGAGGCCGAGGCCTACTTCAATGACGTGGTGCCGCGCGCACGCGGCCTCGCGTCCCGCCTGAAGGAAGAAGCCGAAGGCTACAAGCTGTCGGTGATCGCCAACGCGGAAGGTGAAGCCAACCGCTTTGCGCAAATCGTGACGGAATACCAGAAAGCCCCCCAGGTGACGCGCCAGCGCATCTATCTCGATACCATGCAGACCGTGATGAACAACACCAGCAAAGTGGTGGTGGACCAGAAAGGCGGCAACAGCCTGCTGTACCTGCCGCTCGACAAATTGCAGCAAATCGTCAGCCAGCCCTATGCCGGTGCGCCGGAAGTCCTGGCACCGCAGACAGCCGCGACGCCGGCGGCGCCTGCGGATGCGCGGTCGCGCGATGCGTTCCGCAGCCGTGATCGGGAGGAGCGGCCATGAGCAAGAATGTCGGTACATTGCTGGTTGGCCTTCTGGTCATCCTGGTCGTGCTGAGCGCCAGCACCTTCACGGTCGACCAGCGCCAGAACGCCCTGGTGTTCCAGCTGGGTGAGGTGGTGTCGGTCAAGAAAACCCCGGGCCTGTATTTCAAGCTGCCGATGGTCCAGAACGTGCGCTACTTCGATACGCGCATCCTGACGCTCGATTCGACGGAACCCGAGCGTTTCATTACCTCGGAAAAGAAGAACGTGCTGGTGGATTCGTTCATCAAGTGGCGCGTGATCGATGCAAGGCAGTTCTATGTTTCGGTCGGCGGCGATGAAACCCGCGCGCAGATTCGTCTGAACCAGACGGTCAACGACGGCCTGCGCGCCGAGTTCGGCAAGCGCACGATTCATGATGTGGTCTCGGGCCAGCGTGACGAAGTGATGAAGACCATCCAGGTCAAGGCCGACCAGGATGCGCGCAAGATCGGCGTGCAGGTGGTCGACGTGCGGATCAAGCGCGTAGACCTTCCGGAAAGCGTGTCCGAGAACGTCTATCGCCGGATGGAAGCCGAGCGCAAGCAGGTGGCCAACGAGCTGCGTTCGACCGGTGCGGCCGAAGCCGAAAAGATCAGGGCCGATGCGGACAAACAGAAGGATGTGATCGTGGCCGAGGCCTACCGTGATGCCCAGCGCGTCAAGGGCGAAGGCGACGCGACGGCGTCGGCGATCTATGCGTCGTCCTATGGCAAGAACGCCGAGTTCTACGCGTTCTACCGCAGCATGCAGGCCTATCGCGAGAGCTTCAAGAGCAAGAGCGACGTGATGGTGCTCGACCCCAGTGCCGACTTCTTCAAATACATGAAGAATCCGCGTGCCGCTGGCGGTAAATGACCGGTTTCGACTGGCTTTCCGCAATCGGGCTGCTGTTGGTGATTGAAGGAATCCTGCCGTTTGCCGCGCCGGCCATGTGGCGCGACGGGTTTCGCAGGATGATGGAACTCACCGATGGCCAATTGCGATTTATCGGCGCTGCCTCGATGTTGGGCGGCGTTTTTTTGTTGATGATTTTGAACTGAACTGTTGAACTGTGATGACCGCCTGGTTGCTTCCTGAAAACGTAGAGGATGTGTTGCCGCCTCAAGCCTGGCGCATGGAGGACATGCGCCGTGCGCTGCTCGATCTGTTCCGCAGCCGCGGCTACCAGCTGGTGATTCCTCCGCTGATGGAATATGTCGACTCGCTGCTGACCGGCGTGGGGGCGGATCTCGACCTCAAGACCTTCAAGCTGGTCGACCAGTTGTCTGGCCGTCTGATGGGCGTGCGGGCCGACATTACCCCCCAGGTGGCGCGCATTGACGCCCATCTGCTGGCCGCCAATTCGGTGAACCGGCTGTGCTATGCCGGCAGCGTTCTGCATACCCAGTCCGATGGCTTCCACCGTTCGCGCGAACCGATCCAGATCGGCGCCGAGTTGTACGGCGAGGCGGGGGCACAGGCGGATCTCGAGATCCTGACCATGATGCTGCAGGGATTGAACGATTGTGGCGTGAAATCGCTGCAACTCGACATCGGGCATGTCGGGGTTTATCGTGCGCTGGCGCAGGAAGCGGGCTTGAGCGACACCATCGAACACCAGCTGTTCGGCGCGCTGCAGGCCAAGGACAGCAGCGCCGTGGCAGTCTTGACGGCGGGGCTGAGCGCTTCGCTGCAGGATGCCTTTGCGGCGCTGCCACAGCTGTATGGCGACCGCGGCGTGCTGGTCGAGGCGCGCAAGCGCCTGCCGCAGCTGCCCGCAGTCGCGGAAGCACTCGATACGCTGGCTGCTATCGACCAGGGGCTTGACGGCGTCGAGGCGGCGTACGATCTGGCTGAACTGCGCGGCTACGGCTACCACAGCGGCGTCGTGTTCGCTGCCTACTCGGGAGGGCGCAGTCATGCGATTGCGCAGGGCGGGCGCTACGACGAAGTCGGCCGCGTGTTTGGCCGGGCCCGCCCGGCAACCGGTTTCAGTCTGGATTTACGCGAGCTGGCCATCGTCAGCTCGAATGCACAATAAAAGGGAGATTGCACC
>JBFHQA010000035.1:0-22224 GCA_041592455.1 Thiobacillus sp.
ACCTTGCCGAACTCTTTCCAGAATTCAAGGTATTTCTCGGGCTGGTTTTCGGCCAGGTCTTCGAGCAGGCCCAGCACCTTCTTCACCGAGCCGGCCTTGATGGCGTCGATGTCGCGGCTGGATTGCAGGATTTCGCGCGAGACGTTGAGCGGCAGGTCGGCGGAGTCGATCACGCCGCGGACGAAGCGCAGGTATTGCGGCATCAGCTGTTCGGCGTCGTCCATGATGAAGACGCGGCGCACGTAGAGCTTGATGCCGTGGCGGCTGTCGCGGGTGTAGAGGTCGAACGGCGCGTGCGCGGGCACATAGAGCAGCGAGATGTATTCCTGCTTGCCTTCGACGCGGTTGTGCGACCAGGCGAGAGGCGGCTCGAAGTCGTGGGCCACGTGCTTGTAGAACTCGTTGTACTCGTCGTCGGTGATGTCCTTCTTGGGCCGCGACCACAGGGCCGAGGCGCGGTTGACGGTCTCGTCCTCGTCGGTGGGGGTTTCTACGCCGTCCTTCCATTCGGTTTTCTTCATCACGATGGGCAAGGTGATGTGGTCGGAATAGGTGCGGATGACCGACTTGATCTTGTAGTCGGACAGGAACTCGTCGGCGTCGTCGCGCAGGTGCAGCACGATCTCGGTGCCGCGGGTGGGTTTCTCCACGGTTTCCAGCGTGTAGTCGCCGGCGCCTTCGGATTCCCAGCGCACGCCGTGCTCGGCGGTCAGCCCGGCGCGGCGGGTGGTGAGCGTGACGCGGTCGGCGACGATGAAGGCGGAGTAGAAGCCGACGCCGAACTGGCCGATCAGCGCCGCATCCTTCTTCTGGTCACCCGACAGCTTGCTGAAGAATTCGCGGGTGCCGGACTTGGCGATGGTGCCGATGTGGTCGATGACCTCCTGCCGGCTCATGCCGATGCCGTTGTCGCTGATGGTCAGCGTGCGCGCGTCGCGGTCGAAGGCGATGCGGATCTTGAGCTCGCTGTCGTTCTCATACAGCGCCGGGTCGGACAGGCCTTCGAAACGCAGCTTGTCGGAGGCGTCGGCGGCGTTGGAAATCAGTTCGCGCAGGAAGATGTCCTTGTTGGAATACAAGGAATGGATCATCAGCTGCAGCAGTTGCTTGACTTCTGTTTGGAAGCCGAGGGTCTCTTTGGTGGCGGACATGCCTTTATCTCCCGTAAAACATACACACAAGGTGGGAGGGACATGGGGGCGGGCCAGGGCCATTTCAAGCCCTGCCGGCCAGCCGCTTCTGGCCGGGGTTACTTTTTCCGGGTCAGCAGGGTCAGCAGCTCCGACTGGGCGCAGTAGGGCTTGGCGCGCCGGGGATGGCGGCGGCGGTAGCTGCCGTCGGGCTGCATGTCCCAGGCCTGCACGTTGTCGCGCAGGTAGGGCTTGAGGCCTTCGGCGATCACGCGCTTCTTCAGCTTGGGGTTGAGGATGGGAAAGCCGGTTTCGATGCGGCGGAAGAAGTTGCGGTCCATCCAGTCGGCCGAGGACAGGTAGACCTGCTCGTCGCCGCCGTTGCGGAAATAGAAGATCCGCGTGTGCTCGAGAAAGCGGCCCACCACCGAGCGCACCTTGATGTTGTCCGACAGGCCCTTGATGCCGGGCCTGAGGGCGCACACGCCGCGCACGATCAGATTGATCTTGACCCCGGCCTGCGAGGCGGCATACAGCGCGGCAATGACCTGCGGCTCGAGCAGCGCGTTCATCTTGGCGATGATGGCGGCGCGCTTGCCGGAGGCGGCCAGCTCGGCTTCGCGGTTGATCGCGGCGATGACCTCGCTGTGCAGGGTGAAGGGCGATTGCCACAACTGCTTGAGCTTGCCGGCCTTGCCGAGCCCGGTGATTTGCGTGAACAGGCTGTTGACGTCGGCGGTGATGGCTTCATCGCACGTCATCAGGCCGAAATCGGTATAAAGGCGCGCAGTGCGGGCATGGTAGTTGCCGGTGCCCAGGTGGGCGTAGCGGCGCAGCGCGCCTTCCTCGCGGCGGATCACCAGCGCCAGCTTGGCGTGCGTCTTGTGGCCGACCACGCCGTAGACGACATGGGCGCCCACTTCTTCGAGCCGGGCGGCCCAGTTGATGTTGGCTTCCTCGTCGAAGCGCGCCAGCAGTTCGACGACCACGGTGACCTCCTTGCCCGACTGCGCGGCACGGATCAGCGCCTGCATCAATTGCGAGTCGGTGCCGGTGCGGTAGACCGTCTGGCGAATGGCGAGCACGTTGGGGTCGGCGGCGGCCTGCTCGATGAACTCGATCACCGGAAGGAAGGACTCGAAGGGATGGTGCAGCAGGATGTCCTGCTTGCGGATCGCAGCGAAGATGTCGTCCTGCTTGGCCAGGCGCGCTGGCCGGCTGGGGATGAAGGGCGGGAACTTGAGTTCCGGCCGGTCGACCCAGTCGGGTACCTGCATCATGCGCACCAGGTTGACCGGGCCCTGCTCCTGGTAGAGATCTTCCGGCTCGAGCTCGAACTGCTCCAGCAGGAAGGCTGCCATCGATGGCGAGCAGTTGTCGGCCACTTCGAGCCGCACGGCCGCGCCGTAGTGGCGCTGCGGCAGCTCGCCCTGCAGCGCCTGGCGCAGGTTCTTGGTTTCCTCGTCGTCGACGAAAAGGTCGGAGTTGCGGGTGACGCGGAACTGGTAGCAGCCTTCCACCGTCATGCCAGTGAACAGCTCGCCAACGTGGGCATGCAGGATCGACGACAGGAAGACGAAGCCGTACTCGCAGCCGGCCACGTCCTCGGGCATGCGGATCACGCGCGGCAGCGAGCGCGGGGCCTGCACCACGGCCGCGCCGGAATTGCGTCCGAAGGCGTCGCGCCCGGATAACTCGACGGCAAAGTTGAGGCTCTTGTTCAGCACGCGCGGGAAGGGGTGCGAGGGGTCGAGCCCCACCGGCGTGAGCACCGGCATCAGTTCGCGGAAAAAGTAGTCTTTGATCCAGGCTGTCTGGGCTTCGTTCCACTGGGTGCGGCGGAAGAAATGGATGCCCTGTTCGGCCAGCGCGGGGATGACCGAGTGGTTGAACAGCTCGTACTGGCGGTTGACCAGTTCGTGCGCCATGTCCGACACCGCGCGAAACTGCTGGCGCGCGGTCAGTCCGTCCACCGAGCGCTGGTTGGACTTGGCGAGGATCTGTTCCTTGAGTCCGGCCACCCGCACCTCGAAGAACTCGTCCATGTTGCTGGAAAAAATGCACAGGAAGCGCAGGCGCTCGAGCAGCGGCATGTCGGGGTCGTTCGCCTGGGCCAGCACGCGGCGCTGGAAGGCGAGTATGCCGAGTTCGCGATTGATCAGGGTTTCGGGCGAGGGATGCGTCATGATTTGGTATCGTTTAGGTGCTGCCATGATAAGCGCCGGTCCGATTTTCAATATGACATTTATATGACAAACCGCCAACCCGTTGAAATCGAGCTCAAGCTGACGTTGCCGCCGCATCAGGTCGAGGCCTTTCTCAAGCGCATGGCCCGCCGGCGCAGCGTGCCGCAGCAACAGGAACTGATCACCCGTTATTTTGACACGCCCGATTTTGCGCTGAGCCGGCGTGGCGTGGCGCTGCGGGTGCGCCGGGCTGGCAGGCGCTGGCTGCAGACGCTGAAAACCGAGGGCGAGCGGCGCGGGGGGCTGTCGCTGCGTGCCGAATACGAGACGCCTGTTGCGCGTGGCAAGCTGGACTGGAACCGTTTTCCGGCCGAGGCCCGGGATTATGTGCCCGAGGGCGAGCGGGCGCTTCTCGTCCCGGTGTTCGAAACGCGCTTCAGGCGCACGGCCTGGATGGTCGCCGGTCAGGGCAGGGCGCAGATCGAAGTGGCGCTGGATGTGGGCGTGGTCGTTTCCGGAGCGCGCAGCCAGCCGATCTGCGAGATCGAGCTGGAGCTCAAGTCGGGGGAGCCCGATGCCTTGTTCGCGCTGGCGCTCGACTGGGCAGGCGCCTTCGAGTGCCTGCCGCTGGATGTCAGCAAGGCGGAGCGGGGCGTGCGGCTGGCGCATGGGCAGGAGGCTGGGCCGGTCAAGTCCGTGCGTGCCGAACTCGGCGCGGGCATGAGCGTGGAACAGGGATTCGCCGCCGTCGTCCAGTCCTGCCTGGCGCAGTTCCAGGCCAATCTGCCGGGTGTTCTCGCCTCCAACGATTTCGAATACGTGCATCAGGCGCGGGTGGCCCTGCGGAGGTTGCGTGCGGCTTTGCGGATGTTCAGGCGTGTGTGCGCGCTGCCGCAGGAGTTGTCGGACGGGCTGAACGCGCTGGTCCGGGCCCTGGGTCCGGCGCGTGACTGGGATGTGCTGTGCAGCGAGACGCTGCCCGGAATCGAGCCGCACTTCGGGGACCAGGCTGGCTGGTCGTCGGGGATGGCCGTGCTGGAGTCGCGGCGCGCCAGGATCCGTTCCGCCATGGTCGAGGACATCGTCCGGATGCAGCCGGGCGCGTGGCTGCTGGCTTTCCAGCGCTGGCTGCTGCGTCAGGGATGGCGGGACGACGATGGCGACCGCGATGCAGCGCGGCAGGCCTCGCTGAAGAAATGGGCACGCCGGAAGCTCGAAAAGGGGCATCGCCCGATCCTGCGCGGCGCCCACGATTTCGAACGCTTGCAGCCCGGTGAGCGCCATGCCCTGCGCATTGCCGTCAAGCGTCAGCGGTATGCGGTCGAATTCATGCAGGGTATTGGCGGCAAACGCCGGCGGGCGCGCTACTTGGCGGCGCTGGTAGCGCTACAGGATGGGCTGGGGCGCGCCAACGATGCCCGCGTGGCATGGCAACTGGTCGATTCCATGCATAGCGAACTGGGAAGCATGGGCTCATTCGTGCGAGGATGGCTGGCTGCAAGAATGAACGACGGCGGCGAGGACGACATTGCAAAGCATTTGAAAAATTTCATGAAATCTTTAACCTGCTGGTAGTTTCCCCCTAGGTTTTCGTTCGCTTTACAACGCACAATCCGGTCTCTCATGAATAACGACGCGAATCAGCCATCAACCAATTCCATGAAAATTGCTTTTCTTGAAGATGACGCGGCCTTTGCCGCCAACATCATCGAGTGGCTCGAACAGGTGGGTCACAGCGTGACCTGGTTCCGCTCGGGCCGTGAATGCGTGCGCGCACTTTCTGATGAACGCTTCGACCTGTGCCTGTTCGACTGGATGTTGCCGGACATGACCGGCCCCGACGTCATGGCCAACCTGAAGCTGAAAGGCACCTTGCCGCCCGTGATCTTCCTGACCGGTCGCGATGCCGAGGAGGACGTGGTGCAGGTGATCCAGGCCGGCGCCGACGACTACATGGTCAAGCCGCCTTCGCGCAGTGTGCTGATCGCCCGGATCCATGCCGTGGCCCGCCGCTGCTCGGCCCAGCTGAGACCGGAGCCGGTGCAGGATTTCGGCGCGCTGCAGGTCGATTTCAGCAACCGCAAGTTCGAAATCGACGGCGAGCCCGTCAAGCTCACCGAAAAGGAAACCGAACTGGCGCTGTATTTCTTCGGGCGCGTGGGCATGCTGCTGCCGCGCGGACACCTGATCCAGGTGGTGTGGGGGTCCAGCCCTGACATCGATACGCGCACGGTTGACGTCCATGTCAGCCATCTGCGCAGCAAGCTGAAGCTGGTGCCCGAACACGGCTGGCGCCTCAACTCGGTGTATCGCCAGGGCTATCGCCTGGAGCGTGTGGAATGAACGACGTGCCAACCCGGATGGGAGCGCTCGCGCTGGCCCTGATGCTGGCGGTTCCCGTCTGGGCCGGATCGGACAATGGCAGTGGCGAGGTGCCCGAATGGCGCTATACCCTGCGCCCGGGCGATACCCTGATCGGCATCTCCGAACGTTACCTGGCCCGCCCGCAGGACTGGCCCAGGGTGCAGAAGCACAATCGCATCGCCAATCCCCGCAGGCTGGTGCCGGGCAGTGCGCTGATGATCCCGCTGGCGTGGATGCGCCATGAACCGGCTCCCGCGACCGTGGTGGCCGTCACGGGCCAGGTGCGGGTTGGCCTGCCCGGCTCTGGCGAGCGCACCCTCAAGTCGGGCGAGCAACTCGGTGCGGGCGTCTCGCTCGCCACGGCACCCAACAGCAGCGCCACGCTGCGGTTTGCCGATGGCTCGGTGATGATCGTGCAGCCTTCCACGCGCCTGGAACTGGATACCGTCAGTGTCTATGCTGGTGGCGGAATGGTCGACACGCGCCTGCGGCTGCAGCAGGGGCGCGTCGAAGTCGGTGCCAACCCGGCGCGTACCCAGAGCAGCCGCTTGCAGGTCATAACGCCGTCGGCCGTCGCGGCGGTTCGCGGCACCCGTTTCCGCGTTGCCGCCGATGAACAGGTCACGCACGAAGAAACCCTGGAGGGGGAAGTGGGGCTGTCGGCAGCCGGCCAGCTGGTCAGGGTGCCCGAAGGGCAGGGCACGCTGGCCGAGGCGGGCAAGCCGCCGAGCCCGCCTGTCGCCCTGCTGCAGGCGCCTGACGTCAAGGCGCTGCCTTCCCGCCTGGATGCCCTGCCCATGCGTTTCGACCTGCCCGGCCAGCCGGGCGCGTTGTCATGGCTGGGCCAGATTGCGGCCGACGAGACATTCGAGGCCATCCTGCTGGAGCACGCGAGCGAGACGCCGCGTCTCAGTTTTGCCGACCTGCCGGACGGCCGCTATGTGTTGCGGGTGCGCGCGGCCGACGGGCAGGGCCTGCAAGGGCATGACGCTGTCCATGCCTTCGAACTGGACGCCCGGCCGTTTGCACCGCTGCTCACCGGCCCCGGCACCCGCGTGCGGACGGCCCGGCCGGAACTGAAGTGGAGCGAGGTGGTGGGCGCCAGCCAATACCAGGTCGAGGTGGCCCGGGATCCGGCATTTTCCGACAAGCTCATGTCTGAGCGCGTGTCTGCCACGCGCCTGGTGCCGGCCAGCGATTTGCCGGCGGGCACCTACCACTGGCGGGTCGCCAGTGTAGATAATACGGAGCAGGGCCCGTTCTCGCCGTCCCAGCCCCTGACCTACGACCCGATACCCGGCCCGCCGGAACTCAACCAGTCTGCACCGCAGTTTCTTGAGAAGGCCCTGAAGATCGACCTGCCTGCGCCGCCCGCCGGGCTGCGTTACGAACTGGTCCTGGCCCGTGACGCCGAGCGCAAGCAGCCGGTCTGGCAGGGCGTGAGCCGCGACGGACAGTTGAATGCGTCACCCGTCGAGCCGGCCCGTTATTTCCTGTCTGCCAGGCTGGTTGAAGCGGATGGCACGGCCGGGCCGTATGCCACGCGCGTGATCGAAGCCCCGCCGCAACGCTTCCGCTGGGAAATGCTCCTGCTGCTGTTGCCTTTGCTGGCCTTGTAAATTGCCTGCGCGTCGTGACCTGACCTGGCTGAAATGGTTGCGCAACGATCGGCTCTCCACGGCGCTGATCCTGCTGCTGGTGGCCTTGCTGACCACTGCCAGCGGCGTTTTCAATCGCGTCGACAACCTGCTTTACGATCTCGGCCAGCGCTTGCATACGCGCCCGGCGCCGTCCGACCTGATCATCGTGGCCATCGACGAGGACAGCCTGTCCAAGCTGGGGCGCTGGCCCTGGTCGCGGCGCCTGCACGCCACGCTGGTCGATCGCCTGCATGCCGACGGCGCGCGCGTGATCGGCCTGGACCTCGTCTTCGCGGAACCCGATACGGCTGACCAGCCGGCCGATGCCGAACTGGCCGAGGCGATCCGGCGGGCCGGCAACGTGGTGCTGCCGGTCCTGCTGGAAAGCAGCCGCGTCAACGGCCAGCTGCTGGAAACCCTGCCCCTGCCGCAGTTGCTGGACGAGGCCAGGGCGCTGGGGCGCGTCCATGTCGAACTCGACCAGGATGGCATCGCCCGCAGCATTTTTCTATGGGAAGGCGTGGGCGCGCCGGTCTGGCAGCATTTCTCCCAGGCCGTGCTCGATGCGGCGGGCCAGCTTCCCGAGGCGATCGACCGCAGCGCACCTCAGGCCGCAGACGCCATGCCGTTCGCCCTGGTGCGACAGGATCCGCGCCGCATCGCCTATCTCGGCCCGCCGGGCCATGTGCAGACCCTATCCTATGTGCAGGTGCTGACGGGAGAGTTCACCCCCGGCACCTTCCGCGACAAGATCGTGCTGGTGGGGGCGACGGCGGCAGGCATGGGAGACCTCCTGCCGACGCCGGTCTCGGGCCTGCGCCAGCCGATGCCCGGTGTCGAGGTGCACGCCAATGCGCTCGAGTCGATGCGCGCAGGAGACCTGATTCGCAACGTTCCGCTCGCTGTCGAATGGGGCATGGCCGTCGTGCTGGCGCTGGCGCCGCTGCTGTGGCTGCCGCGCCTCAACCCGCTCAGCGGCCTGGTTGCCAGCCTGGGATGGTTTGTGGCCGTTGCCGCCGCCGCCATGACGCTGCCGGTGCTGGTCAATGTCTGGATGCAGGTGGCCGGGGCGCTGCTGGCGATCCTGCTGGCCTATCCCGTGTGGAGCTGGCGCCGGCTGGAAAGTGCGGGCCGCTTTCTCGACCATGAACTCAAGCGGCTGCGGCAGGAACTCGGTCCGGTGGCCGACGCGCATCCCAAGGCCTTGTCGAGCGATCCGTTCCAGGCGCGCATCCAGCAGGTGCAGGCCGCGGCCCACCGGCTGCGCCACCTGCAGGACGAGCGGAGTGAAACCCTGGCCTTTATCTCCCATGACATTCGCGCGCCGCTGGCTTCGGCCATCATGCAGCTGGACACGTTGCCGGAAGCGGCACGGACTCGCCTGAGCGGCCCCCTGTCGCGCGGGCTGACGCTGGCCGAGGAGTTTCTGCGGACCTCACGCGCGGAGATGCTGGATGCCAAGCGCTTCGAGGAGCTGGATTTTGCCGCGCTGGTTCACCAGGCGATCGACGATGCCTTTACGGCCGCGCGTGCCAAACCGGTCCATCTGGCGCGCCAGTTGCCGGACGAGCCCGTTTGGGTGCAGGGCGAATTCGGGCTGTTGCATCGTGCCATCCTGAACCTGGTGCTGAATGCCGTGCATTACGCGCCGGTCGACTCCAGCGTGGAGGTGGAACTGAGGCTGCACGACGGGATGGCCGAGGCGAGCGTGACGGATCACGGCCCGGGCATCGACAGTTTCGACCAGGCCCGGCTGTTCAAGCGCTTCAGCCGCGGTGCGGCGGGCATGACGACCGGGACCGGCCTGGGTCTGTATTTCGTGCGGACCGTGGCCGAGAAACACGGCGGCGGCGTATCGGTCGACAGCACGCCAGGGGTGTATACACGCTTTGTGATGCAGCTTCCGCTTGTCCAGTCTGCATCACGCTGATGTCATGCTGTCCGGCCTGGGTGGACGGAGAACCGGATGAAGCAGGGCGTTGATAATCGAGGACCAGAGAGATGGAATTGATATTGTGGCGACACGCCGAGGCCGAAGACGGCATGCCCGACCTCAAGCGGGCACTGACCGGCAAGGGACGCAAGCAGGCAGCGCGCATGGCCGACTGGCTCAATCCGCGCCTGCCGCAGGACGTTCGAATTCTTGTCAGCCCGGCCACCCGGGCCGTGCAGACGGCACAGGCGCTGGGACGCAGCTATGACGTGATGCCCGCGCTGGCGCCCGGATCCAGTGCCGAAGCCGTGCTGGCTGCCGCCGGCTGGCCGGATGCGCCGTATCCAACGCTGGTGGTCGGCCACCAGCCCACGCTGGGGCAGGTGGCCATGTTGCTGCTGTCGGGCCAGCATGGCGATCTCGCCGTCAAGAAAGCCGGATTGTGGTGGTTCCAGAATCGCGAGCGAGGCGGTCAATTGCAGGTGGTCCTGCGCGCTGTGGCTGCTCCTGACTGGTTATAATTCCGGGGTGAGCATTGAATCCATCAAGCGTGACATGACCCGACAGATCCCGGCTATGCGGACGAGGTGCAGACAGTGCCGGGTTGGTTGAGCAGCCTGCGCGACCTGATCGCCGAAGCGAGCCCCGTGCGCCGCTTCATGCTTGCATTGCTGGTCCTGCTGCCCATGGCCGCGCTGGGGGCCGCCTACTGGTGGCTGAACCCGGTGGTCTATCAGGTGCTGTATACGCAACTGTCGGACCGGGCCGGCGGTGAAGTCATCACCGCGCTCGACCAGCTCGACATTCCCTATCGGCTCAAGGCGTCCGACGGCACCATCGAAGTGCCGGCCGACCAGTTGCATGCCGCCCGCTACCGCCTGGCGGTGCAGGGCCTGCCGAAATCCGACGACGACGTGCAGGAGGAGGCCGACCGTGCGCCTCGCTTCGGCGCGTCATCGTTGCAGGAGCAGCAGCGTTTCCAGCGCGCGCTTGAATCGGACCTGGCGCGCTCGATCCAGAAGCTCGAATCCGTCGAACTCGCCCGTGTCCACCTGGCGATTCCGAAGGTATCGCCATTTCTGCGCGAAGCGCCGCCCGCAACGGCTGCCGTCCTGGTCCGTGTCGCCCAAGGCGCCCGCTTGTCGGACCGGCAGGTCGCCACCATCCGGACCCTGGTGGCGGCGGCCGTGCCGCGCATGAAGCGTGCCGATGTGCAGGTGCTCGATCCGAGCGGGGTGCTGCTCGGCGAGATCGTGCCGGAAACCGGGCAGTCGCAACGTCTCGCGCTGGAGCGGGATCTGGCGCAACGGGCGCTCGCCGTGCTGACGCCCTGGCTGGGCAAGGAACGCGTGAGCGTCCAGGTCACCGCCACGCTCGAAGACAGCGAGACCCGCCAGACCGTCGAGCGGGTGCGCAATGTCGTGGAGGGTGGCCGTGCCCGGCCGGTGGAAAAAACCGTCCGCACCACGCTGGTTCCGGAAGGCCACCTCCAGCGCATCCATGCCATCGTGATCCTGGGCTTCGATGCCAGCGCCAACCAGCGCTGGCGCGCAAGCCAACTCGCCAGCCAGGCCCTGGGCCTGCAGCCGGCGCGCGGCGACAGCCTCAAGGTCTATGCGCTGCCCGCGGTTGCCCAGCCGGACAACGGGCCGGCCGACGTGGAGCCAGTCCCACCGCCCGAACCCGAAGCGTCCTCTCCGGCATCTTTGCCAAGGGTCGAACCGCTGGTTCAGCCCGACCGGGGCGCCTCACCGCCAGGCTTGCCGCCGGCCTGGATGGCCGCGATCGGAGTCGGCATCGTGCTGCTGGCAGCGTTGGTCTGGTCGAGGCGCAGGCGCAAGTCCGAGACCGAATGGATCGTGGATGATTTCGAGGCCGAGCTTGATGAAGCCCGCATCCGTGTCATGGCCGATCCCCGCGTCACGGCCGACGTCATCAAGTTGTGGATGCGCGCATGAGCCAGGCGGGCATCGAAAAGGCTGCGGCCCTGCTGCTTGCCCTGGGCGAAGACGCCACGGCCGCGGTGTTCCGCTACCTGAGCCCGCTCGAAGTGAGCCGACTGGGAAGCGCCATGCGCGAAATGGAAGTGCTTCCGCGCGAACGCGTACGCGCTATCTTGCGCGACTACGCGGCCGAGTCGGCCGAGCAGACCGGATTCGCCGCAGACACGGTCAGGTTCCTGGATGAAGCGCTCAAGCAGGCCTTCCGCCCGGAGCGTGCCCAGGCGATCCTGCGCCGGCTGGGCGCGTCCGGCACCCGTGCGCTCGAAAAGCTGGCCTGGCGCGAACCGGCCGAGATCGCGGGCATGCTGGAAACCCAGCCGCCCCAGTTGATCGCTGTCATCTCTTCCCAATTGCCGCGCGATGTGGCCGCTGCGGTGCTGGAACTGCTGCCGGCCGCTACGCGTGCGGATACCCTGCGCAGCCTTGCGCACAGCGATGTCCCCAGCGCGGACATGCTGGCCGACCTCGACGAATGGCTGGCCGGACTGGAACCGGAGACGCCTTCCCAGGGCGAGGCGGCAGTCATGACTCTGCTGGGGCAGATGAGCGAGGGCAGCGCCGCAGCGGCATTGAGCCAGATCGGCCATGACGACGAGGCGCTGGCAAGCCGCCTGCGCGTTCGCAACCTGGGATTCGAAGACCTGGCCAGCCTGCCTGAGGCCAGCCGGAAAACCTTCCTGCGCAACGTCGGTGCGCGCACCTTGCTACATGCGCTGAAGGGCAGCGACGGGCGCGTGCTCGACGCGCTGACGTCCGTCATGAGTCCGACCGCGGCCCAGCGCATGCGCGACGACCTGGATACCCTGGGAGCCTTGCCCGTCACCGAGATCCAGTCCGCGCAGGACGAAGCCGGCGCCACCTTGCGGCGCCTGGCAGCTGAAGGAGCGATCATGCTCCCGGAAGAGGAGGCAGCATGAGCACGAAAGACGACCCCACCGCATTCGAACAATGGGAAGTGGTCGAACTGGCGGCCTCTGGCAACGAGCAGGCCCCGGCCCCGGAAGACCCCCAAGTCGAACTGGCCCGCCTGCGCGAAGCCGCGCGTGCCGAAGGCTATGCCGAGGGCCTGGCCGCCGGACGGGTGGAAGGCGAGCAGGCTTGCGGCAGGATGAAGCAATTGGTCGAGAGCTTTTCGACCACCCTGGACAACCTGGATTTCAGGCTGGCCGACATGGTGCTGGAATTGTCGCTGGATGTGGCGCGCCAGGTCGTGGCGGGCGAGCTGGCCGTCCATCCCGAGCGCATCCTGGACGTGGTGAACCTGGCGCTGAAACAGATGGCCGAATCCAGCCGCGAGGCCCGCCTGCTGCTGAATCCAGACGATGCTGCGCTGGTGCGGCCGCATCTCGACCAGGTGCTCGACAAGAACCGCCTGCGCATCGTGGAAGACGTGCGCATCGAGCGGGGCGGCTGCCTGATCGAGACGCCGCAGGGTGACCTCGATGCCACCTTGCCGGCGCGCTGGCGCCAGGTCGTGCAGGTGCTGGGCAGCAACCAGGGCTGGATCGACTGATGGACCGTATCGTTCGCCTGCGCGAATACCTGGCCGATTGCCGGCGGGCCGTGAGCTGGGCGACGCCGATCGCGACCAGCGGACGACTCACCCGCGTATCCGGACTGGTCATGGAAGCGGTCGGACTCAGACTGCCGGTGGGCAGCCAGTGCCACATCAACATTCCGGGCGGACAGAGTATCGAGGCAGAGGTGGCGGGGTTTGCCGGCGACCGCCTGTTCATCATGCCGGCCACCGATATCTACGGCGTGATGCCGGGCGCGCGCGTCGTGCCCGACAACCCGCTGGCCGCCCAGCCGCCGCGACCCGGCATGCGCTATATCCCGCGCCGGCGCGCCCAGGACCGGGTGCGCCAGGTGCCGGTGGGCGACGCCTTGCTGGGCCGGGTGCTGGACGGTGCAGGGCGGCCCCTGGACGGCAAGGGATCGCTCTCGCTGGAGCGGCGGGTGCCGCTCTACAGCCGGCCCATCAACCCGCTGGAGCGCGCGCCGATCCGGCAGACCCTCGATGTCGGCGTGCGGGCGATCAATGGCCTGCTGACGGTCGGGCGCGGGCAGCGCCTGGGCCTGTTTGCCGGAAGCGGCGTGGGGAAAAGCGTGCTGCTGGGCATGATGGCGCGCTACACCGAGGCCGACGTCGTCGTCGTCGGGCTGATCGGCGAGCGCGGCCGCGAGGTCAAGGAATTCATCGACAGCATCCTCGGCAGCGAAGGCATGGCGCGTGCGGTCGTGGTCGCCGCGCCGGCGGATCATCCGCCGCTGATGCGCCTGAACGGCGCGGCCTACGCCATGTCCATCGCCGAATATTTCCGCGACCAGGGCAAGCACGTCCTGCTGATCATGGACTCGTTCACCCGCTACGCCATGGCACAGCGCGAGGTGGCCCTGGCGATCGGCGAGCCGCCCGCCACCAAGGGCTATCCGCCCTCGGTGTTTGCCAAGCTGCCGCAACTGGCCGAGCGGGCCGGCAACGGCCGCAGCGGCAGCGGCTCGATCACGGCATTTTTCACCGTGCTGATGGAAGGCGACGACCAGCAGGATCCGATTGCCGATGCGGCACGCGCCATTCTCGACGGACACATCGTATTGAGCCGCGACCTGGCGGACGCCGGACATTATCCGGCCATCGACGTCGAAGCCTCGATCAGCCGGGCCCAGCCCGATCTGCTCTCCGAAGAGGCGCTCGAGCGCACCCGCCGGTTCAAGTACCTGTATTCGCGCTACATGCGCAGCCGCGACCTGCTCGCCGTGGGCGCCTACGTGCCGGGCGCCGATGTGGTGCTGGACGAGGGCGTGCGGCTGTATCCGCGGATGCAGGGCTATCTGATGCAGGGCATGCGGGAACGTTCCACGCTGGAAGCCGCGCGTGAAGGCCTGAGCGAGGTGCTCGGTTGAAGCCGTTTGCCCTGGCCCGCGTCCTGCAGCTTGCCGAGCGGCGCGGCGAAACGCTGGCTCGGGCGGTCAAGCTTGCGCATGGCGTATGGTTGCGCGCACGCGGCCGCCAGGTGCGCCTGACGGCGTTGCGCGATGCGAACATCACCCGTCTGGCCGGCGAGATGCGCGGAGGCATGACCTCCGCGCATCTACAGGAAAGAAACGCCCTGCAGCTTGCCCAGGCTGCCGAAATGCGCGACCTGCAAGCCGAAATCGATGCAGCCTATCAGGCATGGCAGGCGCGGCTGGACGAATGGATGAAGGTGGAACAGCGCGTCAAGGCGTTGCGCCTGCTGGAGCAGCGCTATCAGGCGCAGGTCGCCATCCAGCAGAGGCGCATCGAGCAGAGAGAGCACGATGAGCTGGTCGAACTGACGCATCGCCGCGATTCCGGAAGGCGGGTGCGCTGATGCAGGTAAACGAGCTGACGCCCGAGGAAATCGCCTTCCTGACGGCGAGCCCCGCAGCGCCAAACGATTTGCAGGGACGGCTGACCGGCAAGCTGGCCGCCGTCCTGAGCGCGCGGCTGCACTCGCCTGTCAGCCTGGCCGAGCGGCCGTCTGCCGCGACCGGCTCCACCTCGAACCAACCGATCTGGCAAATCGATCCGGCCTTGTCCACCCTGTGGACGACGCGCCGGCTGGGCGGGCAGCACGTGGGCGGGAAGGCGACCTTCGTGCCGTCCAGCCTGGTCCGGGTGCTGGATGCCACCCTGGCCGAATGCTGGCTCGACGTGAAGCGTTCATCGCCGCTGCCGGCCTCGCTGGCGTGGCGGCTGGCGTCCAACGAGGCTGTCGCCACGCTGGCCGTGCAATTGCCTCATCACACACACGAAATGACGCGCTGGGCGCAGGAGGCCATCCGGCATGCTTAAGTTACCGAGTACAGGCTTGATGTTGATCGTGCCTTCCTGGGCCTGGGCCGCGCCCGACACGGCGACCAGCATGCTGACCGTGCTGCTGAGCCTGGTGCTGATCCTCGGCGGGTTCGTGGCCGTGGCCTGGCTGGCGCGTCGCTACATGCCGGGCCTGGGTGCGCAGGGCGCGGTCAAGGTGGTGGGGACGACAGCAGTCGGCGCGCGCGAGCGCGTCGTCGTGGTCGAGGTCGACAACACCTGGCTGCTGCTCGGCGTGGGCGGCGGAAACGTGCGCCTGCTGCATACCCTGCCCAGGCCGGCCGATGCCGGGATGACGGAGCGTGCCGAATGATCCGGTTATGGGCAGTCGGACTGCTGGCGCTGACGGGCACGGCCTGGGGCGCCGAAAGCAGCGTGCCGCTGTTGAGCGTGACGCCCGGCGCAGGCGGGCAGGTGATCGGCGTGCCGGGGGCCAGCCTGCCCTGGTTGCTGCTGTTCCCGTTCCTGCCGGCCCTGCTGCTGGCCTTCACCGCCTTCACCCGCATCGCGGTCGTGCTGTTCCTGCTGCGGCAGGGATTGGGCAGCCATACCACGCCTCCCAACCTGGTCCTGATCGGACTGTCGGTGTTGCTGACGATCTTCGTCATGTCGCCGGCCTGGAAAGCGATCAATGCCGAGGCGTACCAGCCCTACCTGGCCGGCACGATGACGTTCAACGAGGCCGCCGAGAAGGCCGCGTCCCCGCTGAAGAGCTTCATGCTGCGGCAAACCCGGGCCGAGGACCTGAGCCTGTTTACCGAGGGCGACAAGACCATCGACCCGAAACACGCCGACACCGTGCCGCTGGCCGCGCTGGCGCCGGCTTTCCTGACGAGCGAACTCAAGACCGCATTCCAGATTGGCTTCATGGTCGTGCTGCCGTTCCTGGTGATCGACCTGGTCGTCGCCGCCGTCCTGACTGCGCTGGGCATGATCATGCTGCCCCCACAACTGGTGTCGCTGCCCCTGAAGCTGCTGCTGTTCGTCACGGTCGATGGCTGGCATCTGCTGGTCGGCTCGCTGATAGGAAGCTTCTGATGGAAGGGGTCGCCCGGGACGCGCTCTGGCTGGTTGTCACGCTGATCGCGCCGCTCCTGCTGGCGGGCCTGCTGACGGCCTTTGCCATCAGCCTGTTCCAGGCGGCCACGCAAATTCTCGAGCCCACGCTTTCATTTGTTCCCAAGCTCATCGTCATGCTCGTCGTGCTGGCGGTGCTCGGGAGCTGGATGGGCGGGCAGCTGGTCGATTTCGCGAAAACCATGCTGACCGATTTCCCGGCGCTCCTCGAGTGAGTGAGCCATGCCGTTGACCGAAGCGAGCGCATCCCTCTGGTTGTTCGCCTTTGCGCGACTGGCAGGCTGGGCGCTGTTCGATCCCCTGACCGGCCGCCTGCCCATCCCGATGCGCCTGTTCCTGGCGGCGGCGCTGGCGGCCGTGCTGGCGCCCGGACTGAGCCTGGGCGCGATCGAGCCTTTCTCCGTGCAAGGCCTCCTCGCCATGACGCTGGAAGCCCTGTGGGGCGCGGCGCTGGCCCTCTGCGTCTGGCTGGTGTTTGCCGCGGTGAGCATGGCGTTCGCCTGGACCGGCCATGTCGCCACCGGAGGCTTGTTGACGCTCACGGCCGAGCAGGCCGGCCCGGCCGATGCCGCCTGGCGCGCGCTGGCTGGCTGGCTGGCGGCGATGGCTTTCCTTGCTACCAGCGGCCACCTGCTCGTCGTCGATGCCTTGCGCGACAGCTTCGTGGCCATGCCTGTCGCGGCCATGCCGGACGCCGGCAACCTGCGCCTGTTGGGCGAATCCGCCGGGTGGCTCTTCGCCACCGGGCTGCAGCTGGCCTTGCCGCTCTTGGCCCTGGCCCTGCTGATCCAGCTGGCGCTCGGCATCGTCGCGCGCACGACGCCCGGCCTGGACATGTTCTCGGTCGGGCTGGGCGTGGCGGGACTGGGGCTGATGGCGGCCTGGGTGTGGGCCGTTCCCCTGGTGGCGACGGGCGTGGGGCAGGGCATCGAACAACTCGCGGCCTGGCTTGGTAGGCTCGGGGTCGCCAGATAGATTAGAATGACGGGATTTATCGATCACCCCGTCCGATGGGCGGCGCGATACTGAATATCAGCGGCGGAAACAACATGGCAGAAAAGAACAGGGCCAGCGGAAGCCTGGTTGCGATAGTCACCCCGATGTCGGAAGACGGTGCGCTCGATCTCGACGCGCTGCGCCGCCTGGTCGACTGGCATATCGCCGAGGGCACCGACGGCATCGTGATCGTCGGAACCACAGGGGAATCGCCCACGGTCAGTTACGATGAGCATTGCCTGCTCATCCGCACCACGGTCGAGCAGGTTGCCGGCCGCGTGCCGGTGATCGCCGGAACCGGCGCCAACTCGACGGCCGAGGCGATCGAGCTGACCGAATGCGCGAAGCGCGCCGGCGCAACGGCCGGGCTGTCTGTCGTGCCGTACTACAACAAGCCGACCCAGGAAGGTCTCTACCAGCATTACAAGAAAATCGCCGAGTCGGTCGACCTGCCGCTGATTCTCTACAACGTGCCGGGCCGCACGGTGGCCGACCTTTCCAACGACACCGCGCTGCGCCTGGCCGAAGTGCCCGGCATCGTCGGCATCAAGGATGCCACCGGCAGCATGGAGCGCGCCGGCGACCTGCTGCGTCGTGCGCCCAGGGACTTTGCGCTCTACAGCGGCGACGACGCATCCGCCATGCCTTTCATGCTGCTGGGCGGCCATGGCGTGATTTCGGTCACGGCCAACGTGGCGCCGAAACTGATGCACGACATGTGCGTGGCCGCGCGCGAGGGGAACCTTGCCCGGGCGCGCGAGATCAACAATCTGCTCCTGCCGCTGCACAGCAAGCTGTTTGTCGAGGCCAATCCGATTCCGGTCAAGTGGGCCTGTACCGAACTGGGCCTGATTCCCTCCGGCATGCGCCTGCCGCTGACGCCGCTGTCCGCCAGCCAGCACGAAATCCTGCGCGACGCCATGCGTCACGCCAACCTGATGTAAGCCCATCGACCTAGGACCCCCTATGCGTTTATTACCCCTGTATCTGATGTTGACCGTGGCCGTTTCGGGATGCGGAATCATTGAGACCAAGAAGATCGACTACAAGTCGTCCGGCAAGCTGCCGACGCTCGAAGTACCGCCCGACCTGACCTCGCCGACCGGCGACAACCGCTATGCCATTCCCGACACGCAGGGCAGCGGCAGCGCGACCCTGTCAGCCTACAGCCAGGAGCGCAAGGCAACGCCTGCAGGCACGACCACGCTGTTGCCCACGCAGGACAAGGTCCGCATCGAGCGTGCCGGCACCCAGCGCTGGCTGGTCGTGCAGGCCACGCCGCAGGAAGTGTGGCCGGTGATCAAGGACTTCTGGCAGGAAACCGGCTTCATCGTCAATCTGGAATCCCCGGAAACCGGCGTGATGGAAACCGACTGGGCTGAGAACCGCGCCAAGATTCCGCAGGACATGATCCGCCGCACCATCGGCAAGGTGATCGACGGGCTGTATTCCACGCCCGAGCGCGACAAATTCCGCACCCGCATCGAATCCGGCAAGGGCGGCACCGAAATCTACATCAGCCACCGCGGCATGATGGAAATCTACCCGACCGAAGCCAAGGACAAGACGATCTGGCAGCCGCGCCCGACCGACCCCGAACTCGAGGCCGAGATGTTGCGCCGCCTGATGCTGCGCTTCGGCGTCGAGCAAAGCCGCGCCGAATCCCTGCTGGCCAAGAAGCAGGTGCCCGAGCAGGCCCGTATTCTCAAGGATGCCGGCGCACCGGTGCTCGAAATGGACGAGGGCTTCGACCGTGCCTGGCGTCGCGTCGGACTGGCGCTGGACCGCATCGGCTTCGCCGTGGAAGACCGCGACCGCTCGCAGGGCGTGTACTTTGTCCGCTACATCGATCCGGGCATCGACAATGCCAGCAAGCGCGACGAAGGCCTGTTCGCCAAGTTCGCGTTCTGGCGCAGCAAGAAGGAACAGACGTCGCCGCAGTTGCGGATCGTGGTGAACGAGGCAGGTGAGAAGAGCCGCGTCAACGTCAGCGGGGCCGACGGCAAGGCCGCCGATTCCACGACCCAGACCCGCATTCTCAACCTGCTGCACAAGGAACTGAAGTAACCCGGGGCCAGCCCTGATGCGATTTGCCAGCCTGGGTAGCGGAAGCGAGGGCAACGGCCTGGTTGTCGAGGCTGGCGCGACCCGGGTGCTGATGGACTGCGGGTTCGGCCTGGCCGATAGCGTGGCGCGTTTGGCCCGGCTGGGATTGCAGGTGTCCGATCTGGCCGGCATCGTCGTGACCCACGAGCACAGCGACCACATCGGCGGGGTGGGGCGACTGGCCCGGAAGCACAGGCTACCGGTCTGGCTCACCGCCGGAACGCTCGCCATGGCGCAGGACCTGGATGGCGTGGATGCCAGGGTCATCGACAGCCATGCGGCGTTCGCGGTGGACGGCCTGGAAATCCAGCCGTTCCCGGTTCCGCACGATGCGCGCGAACCGGTGCAATATGTGTTTGGCGACGGCGACCGGCGACTGGGCGTGTTGACCGACACCGGTTGCAGCACGCCGCACATCGAGTCGATGCTGGCCGGGGTGCATGCCCTGGTGCTGGAGTGCAACCATGATGCGGCGATGCTGGAAAATGGCCCCTATCCTGCCAGCCTCAAGCGCCGGGTAGGCGGGCGATTCGGCCATCTGGAAAACGGCCAGTCGGCGGCATTGCTGGCCAGGATTCGGCACGACGGGCTGCATTGCGTGATGGCGGCGCACGTGTCGCGCAAGAACAATACGGATGCCCTGGCGCGGCGAGCGCTGGCCGGGGTGCTGAACTGCGCGGACGACGAGGTTCGCGTGGCCTGCCAGGCGGCAGGTTTTGACTGGATCCGCGTATAGCCGGGTCTGACTGGACTGGACTGACATTGACGACTTTTGCTGAACTCGGGCTTGCTCCCGACATCCTGCGTGCCCTTGACGAGATGGGCTACGCCAAGCCGACCCCCATCCAGGAACAGGTGATCCCCCTGGCCCTGCAGGGAGGCGATATCCTGGGCGCGGCGCAGACCGGCACCGGAAAAACGGCGGCCTTTGCGCTGCCGCTGATCCAGCGCCTGCTGCCCTTCGCCAACCATGGCACCTCGCCGGCCAAGCACCCGATCCGCGCGCTGATCCTGACGCCCACGCGCGAGCTGGCCATCCAGGTCGAAGAGAGCGTCAAGGCCTACACCAAGCACGTGCCGCTGCGCTCGCTGGTGGTGTTCGGCGGCGTCAACATCAATACCCAGATCCCCATCCTCAAGGCGGGCGTCGAAATCCTGGTGGCCACGCCGGGACGCCTGCTCGACCATGTCCAGAACAAGACGCTGATGCTGAACCAGGTGAACACCCTGGTGCTCGACGAAGCCGACCGCATGCTCGACATGGGCTTCATGCCTGACCTCAAGCGCATCGTCGAACTGCTGCCGCCGCAGCGGGTGAACATGATGTTCTCTGCCACCTTCCCGGAAGAAATCCGCAAGCTGGCCGACAGCATCCTCAGGAACTCCACGTTCATCGAGGTGGCGCGCAACGAAACCGCCGTCACGGTGACCCAGGTCGTGCATCCGGTCCACCATGAACGCAAGCGGCAGCTGCTGGCGCATCTGGTCAAGAGCCGCGATCTCAACCAGGTGCTGGTCTTCACCGGCACCAAGCTCGGCTGCAACCGCCTGGCCAACGAACTGAACAAGCTGGGCCTGCACGCCGATGCGATTCATGGCGACAAGACCCAGCAGGAGCGCATCAAGGCGCTCGACGCCTTCAAGAACGGTTCCATCCGCGTGCTGGTGGCCACCGACGTCGCGGCGCGCGGCATCGACATCGAGGCGCTGCCGTTCGTCATCAACTACGACCTGCCGCACAACGCCGAGGATTACGTGCACCGCATCGGCCGAACCGGCCGTGCCGGAGCCAAGGGCGAGGCCATTTCGCTGGTCAGCGAGTCGGAAACCCGCTACCTCAAGGACATCGAGAAGCTCATCGGTAAAAGCATCGATCCGGTCATCGTGCCCGGGTTCGAGCCGGGGGCGGCGGATGTTCCCGCCTACCAGTCGCGCGAGCCGCGCCACGCCGAGCGCCAGGGGGATCGCTCCGCAGACCGTCGACCCGGCCGGCCCAAGCCTGCGCCGGCACGCGATGCGCTGTTCGACGCGCCCTACGAGCCGCGTGCAGAATCGAAACTTGCGGCGCCCGCACCCGTCCGGCAGTCGCCGAAAAAGCAGGTGGCCGCACTGTTCCGCAGCCCGGTCAAGCCCGACACGGCTGGTCAGTGAGCTGGGAAATCCTTCTGCTGGCCGGGTTCGGGGGGCTGGCCTGGTACTGGTACGCCGGCATGCAGGTGCGCGAACAGGCCATTGCCGTCGGACGCCGAACCTGTGCCGATGCCGGCCTGCAGTTCCTGGATGACAGCGTGGCCCTGGGGCGCACCCGGTTCGCGCGCAACAGCAGCGGGCAGCTGGTTTTCCGGCGCGATTACCGTTTCGAGTTTTCCGACAATGGCGATAACCGCCTCCCCGGCGTGATCCGCATGCTCGGAGAGCGCGTCGAATGGGTTAGCCTCGATGGTGAATGGCGGCCCGGCCATATCGCCAGCGTGTCCAGACACACCGATTGAGGGTCCCTGGCGGATACGCTGCCCGCTGGCAGCGCGCCCGCCTTATTCCTGCTCGATCTCGAGGATGGCCAGGCTGATATGCCTGCCCAGGGCTTCGTCAAAGCCGTTCCATTTCTTGAACGCAGCCAGTTTCTTCGCGATGACTGGCTTCATTTCGAAATCGCTCTTGCCCGCGTCGTATTCGGCCTTGACGGCGTCGTACAGGGTCTGGAAATACTCGCGCTGAGCAGCCAGCATGGCCGCGCTGCCCGGCTTGCCGTGGCCCGGCACCACGACCTTCGGCTGCATGGCAATGCCGTGCTCGATGGCCCGGATATTACCTTTGATCGTGCCGTCGTCGATGCGCCCGATGCGGCCGTTCAGCACGTTGTCGCCGGTGAACAGCACCCCGTTGTCGACCTCGATCATGATGTCGGTCTTGCTGTGCGCGTCGTCGGACGAATGCACCTTGAACCA
>JBFHQA010000036.1:0-21517 GCA_041592455.1 Thiobacillus sp.
AACAACTTCCTGCAGCTGTTCTTCGGCTGGGAGGCGGTGGGCCTGGTGTCCTACCTGCTGATCGGCTTCTGGTACACGAAGGAAACCGCGATCTACGCCAACCTCAAGGCCTTCCTGGTCAACCGGGTGGGCGACTTCGGCTTTATCCTGGGCATCGGCCTCGTGCTGGCGCATTTCGGTTCGCTCGACTATGCGACGGTATTCGCCAAGGCGCCTTCGCTGGCGCGTGAAACGATCACGCTGTGGCCCGGTACAGAGTGGATGCTGATGACCGTGATCGGCATCCTGTTGTTCGTCGGCGCGATGGGCAAGTCGGCCCAGTTCCCGTTGCACGTCTGGCTGCCCGACTCGATGGAAGGCCCCACGCCGATCTCGGCGCTGATCCACGCCGCGACGATGGTCACCGCAGGAATCTTCATGGTCGCGCGGATGTCGCCGCTGTACGAGCTGTCTGATGTGGCCTTGAGCTTCATCATGGTCATCGGCGCGATCACCGCGCTGTTCATGGGCTTTCTTGGTATCGTGCAGAACGACATCAAGCGCGTGGTGGCCTATTCGACGCTGTCGCAGCTGGGTTACATGACGGTCGCGCTCGGCGCCTCGGCCTATTCGGTCGCGGTGTTCCACCTGATGACGCACGCGTTTTTCAAGGCGCTGCTGTTCCTGGCGGCCGGCTCGGTCATCATCGCGATGCACCACAACCAGGACATCCGCTACATGGGCGGCCTCAAGAAGTACATGCCGATCACCTGGATCACCTCGCTGATCGGCTCGCTGGCGCTGATCGGCACGCCGTTCCTGTCGGGCTTCTATTCAAAGGAAACCATCATCGAGGCGGTCAAGCTGTCGCACCTGCCGGTGGCCGACATCGCCTACTGGGCGGTGCTGATCGGCGTATTCGTCACGGCGTTCTACTCGTTCCGCATGTATTTCCTCGTCTTCCATGGCAAGGAGCGCTTCCACCATGCGCCGCACGCGCACGGGCACGACGACCACGGCCATCATGGCGGCACGCCGCACGAAACGCCGTGGGTGGTGACCGGTCCCTTGCTGGCCCTGGCCTTGCCCTCGCTCGCGATCGGCTACATGACGATCGAGCCGATGCTGTTCGGCGATTTCTTCGGCAGCGCGATCTATGTGGCCGACCGCCATCCGGTCATGCACGAGCTGAACCAGCATTTCCAGGGCGCCGTCGCCATGGGGCTGCACGCGGTGGTGACGCTGCCGTTCTGGCTGGCGGCGGCCGGGGTAGGCCTGTCGGCGTACTTCTATCTCAAGCGTCCCGACATTCCGGCCGCGATCATGCAGCGTTTCAGCTTCCTGCACAGCATGCTCGTCAACAAGTACTGGTTCGACGAACTGTACAGCTGGGTGTTCGCAAAAGGCGCACGACTGCTGGGAGGAAGCCTGTGGAAGCGGGGCGATCAGACCGTGATCGACGGCCTGATCGTCAACGGCTCGGCGCATCTGGTCGAACGCCTGTCGCGGCTGGCGCGCGCCTTCCAGTCCGGCTACATCTATCACTACGCGTTTGCCATGCTGATCGGGGTGTTCGTCCTGGTCACGTGGTTCGCGCGCCTCAATTGAGCCATGCCTAACTAAGACCATGCCCATGTTCGGACAGTCGATTCTTTCTCTCGTCATCTGGGTCCCGATACTGGCCGGGGTGGCCGTGCTGGCCACCGGGTCCGACCGGAATGCGGCCCTGGCTCGCTGGGTGGCCCTGGCCGGCTCGGTGCTGGGCCTGGTCGTGGCGATTCCTCTGGTCACCGGCTTCGACACCGCCACGTCCGCCATGCAGTTCGTGGAGAAAGCCGCCTGGATCCCGGCGTTCAATATTCATTACCACCTCGGCGTCGACGGCATCTCGATGCCGCTGATCCTGCTGAACAGCTTCATCACGGTGCTGGTGGTGATCGCCGGCTGGCAGGTGATCCAGGACAAGGTCGCGCAGTACATGGCGGCATTCCTGATCATGTCGGGCCTCATCAACGGCGTGTTTGCCTCGCTCGACGCGATCCTGTTCTATGTCTTCTTCGAAGGCATGCTGATTCCGCTATACCTGATCGTCGGCGTGTGGGGCGGTCCCAACCGCGTGTACGCGGCGTTCAAGTTCTTCCTCTACACCTTGCTCGGCTCGCTGCTGATGCTGGTGTCGATGCTGTATCTCTACTTCCAGTCCGGCGGCAGCTTCGACATCCAGACCTGGCACACCACGACGCTCGGCATGACGGCGCAGACGCTGATGTTCTTCGCCTTCCTGCTCGCCTTCGGCGTCAAGGTGCCGATGTGGCCGGTGCACACATGGTTGCCCGATGCCCACGTCGAGGCGCCTACCGGCGGCTCGGTGGTGCTGGCGGCGATCACGCTGAAGGTCGGCGCGTACGGTTTCCTGCGCTTCATCCTGCCGATCCTGCCGGATGCCAGCCATGAACTCGCCTGGTTCGTCATCACGCTGTCGCTGATCGCGGTCGCCTACATCGGTCTGGTCGCGCTGGTGCAGGCCGACATGAAGAAGCTCATCGCCTATTCGTCGATCGCGCACATGGGCTTCGTCACGCTGGGCTTCTTCCTGTTCAATCCGCTCGGTGTCGAGGGCGGCCTGGTGCAGATGATCTCGCACGGCTTCGTGTCGGCCGCATTGTTCCTCTGCATCGGCGTCATGTACGACCGACTGCATTCGCGCCAGATCAAGGACTACGGCGGCCTCGTCAACAAGATGCCGGTGTTCGCCGCGTTCTTCATGCTGTTCGCCATGGCCAACGCCGGCCTGCCGGCGACCAGCGGATTCGTCGGTGAATTCATGGTCATCATGGCCGCGACGGAGGTCAACTTCTGGTTCGCCTTCGTGGCCGCGACCACGCTGATTTTTGGCGCCGCCTATACCTTGTGGATGTACAAGCGCGTCGTCTTCGGCAACGTGACCAACCCGCATGTCGAGGAGATGAGCGACGTCAACGGACGCGAGATCTTCCTGCTGGCCGTGCTGGCTGTCTGCGTGCTGGCCATGGGCCTGTATCCCAAGCCTTTCACCGACGTGATGCACGTGTCGGTGGTCGACCTGCTGGCGCACGTCGCCCAAAGCAAACTACCGTGAGCGACAAGCCATGAGCACCCTGTCTACATCACTCGCCCCGTTCCTGCCTGCCTTGCCCGAGATCTTCGTGCTGGCGATGGTGTCGCTGATTCTCGTCGTCGATGCAGCAGTCGACGACAGCAAGCGCTACCTGGCCTATTCGCTTTCCCTGATCACCCTGGCCGTCGCGGCGTTCCTGACCGTGCGCGACTTCTCGTCGATGCCCGTGCTGGCGCTGGGCGGCTTGTTCATCGACGACCCGCTGTCGGACCTGCTGAAGCTGTTCCTGTACCTGACGGTCTCGATTGTGCTGGTATATTCGCGCGACTACCTGACCGAGCGCGGGCTCTACAAGGGCGAGTTCTTCGTGCTGGCGCTGTTTGCGCTGCTGGGCATGATGGTGATGGTGTCGGCCAGCCACTTCCTCACCCTGTATCTCGGCCTCGAGTTGTTGTCGCTGTCGCTGTATGCCATGGTGGCGCTGCAGCGCGATTCCAGCGTGGCGACCGAGGCGGCGATGAAGTATTTCGTGTTGGGCGCGCTGGCTTCCGGCATGCTGCTCTACGGCATGTCGATGGTCTACGGCGTCACCGGCTCGCTCGCCCTCGGCGACATGGCGATCGCCCTGCAGGACGGCACCGACCTGCGCATCCCGCTGGTGTTCGGCATCGTCTTCATCGTGGCCGGCCTGGCGTTCAAGCTGGGCGCGGTACCCTTCCACATGTGGGTACCCGACGTCTACCATGGCGCGCCCACCGCGATGACGCTGTTTATCGGCAGCGCGCCCAAGATTGCCGCGTTCGCCTTCGTCGTGCGCATCCTGGGGCAGGGGCTCGAATCGCAGGTCGCCGAGTGGCGCGACATGCTGGTGATCCTGGCCGTGCTGTCGATGGCTGTCGGCAACATCGCCGCCATCGCCCAGAGCAACCTCAAGCGCATGTTCGCGTACTCGACCATTTCGCACATGGGCTTCATGCTGCTGGGCATCCTCGCCGGCTCGCAGAACGGCTACGGCAGCGCGATGTTCTACGTGGTCGTGTATGCGCTGATGAGCCTGGGCGGGTTCGGCATGATCCTGCTGCTGTCGCGCGCCGGCTTCGAGTCCGACCAGTTGGAAGACTTCAAGGGCCTCAACCGGCGCAGTCCCTGGCTGGCCTTCGTGATGCTGCTGCTGATGTTCTCGATGGCGGGCGTACCGCCCACGGTCGGCTTCTATGCCAAGCTGGCGGTGTTGCAGTCTGTCGTCGAGATCGGCTATGTCTGGCTGGCCGTGGCGGCCGTGATGTTCTCGCTGGTGGGCGCCTTCTACTACCTGCGGATCGTCAAGCTGATGTACTTCGATACGCCGCACGACACCACGCCGATCACCACGAGCCCCGACATCCGTGTCATCATGTCGGCCAACGGGCTCGCCGTGCTGGCGCTGGGCATCCTGCCCCAGCCATTGATGGCGGTATGCGTGCATGCCATCGGCGCTTCATTCTGATCGATATCGACTGAATCCGCCGGTATCGATCCCGTTGCTTTGAACCGCTGCATTGAACCGCCGCATTGAACCAAACTGTGCCGGAGCCAGTCTGCTCCGGCAGTATTGTCATCCGGAACCGTCGTGAATTTTTCCACCACCCTGCTGCTGATTCTGGCGTTCATCGCCGCCAACCTGCCGTTCCTGTTCGAGCGTATTCTCTTCGTCGCCAAACCCCGCTCAGGCAGCAAGAATTTTGCCTGGCGGCTGCTGGAACTGGTGCTGCTGTTTTTCGTGGTCGGCGGCATTGCGCTGTTGCTCGAAGGCAAGCTGGGCGATGTCCACAAGCAGAACTGGGAGTTTTACGCCGTGAACGCTTCGCTGTTCGTGGTGTTTGCCTACCCCGGTTTCATCTATCGCTACCTGTGGCGCAAGCGGGGCGCGTAAGCGTTCAGGCATTCCAGCATGAGTACTCAGGAATTCACGTTGCGCGGCGAGCATGTTGCGCTGTGCGATCTGCTCAAGCTCGTCGGCATTGCCGGTAGCGGCGGGCAGGCCAAGCACATGATCGCCAACGGCGAGGTCACGGTGGACGGCCAGCTCGAAACACGGAAGACCGCAAAAATACGAGCCCTTCAGATGGTGCAGTGGCAGGGCCAGCAGATCAAGGTCGTCGCGGCTTAAATATCTAGAGGCTCCGAAGGCGGTATTCCTTTAAGCAGCAGTTAAGATTGGGTCGGTACATTGAATCTCCAGACGTGACCGATGCTCGGCACGCCGTTCATCTTGAAAGGAGATCGCCATGCATACTGCCGCATTTACCGTCACCATCGTTGCCTTGACCCTGTCCGCATCCGCGTTTGCTTCCTCACCATGCACCAAGGAGCCGGCCGGGAAGTGGCTGTCACAAAAGCAGACTCAGACGCGGCTCGAACAGGCTGGTTTTGCCGTGCAGCGGATCAAGCGGAGCGATGACGCATGCTATGAGGTCTACGCTACGCGCAAAGACGGCAAACGCGTCGAACTCTACGTCAATCCAGTCGATGCAAGCGTCGTCAAGGAAGAGGCAAAATAACGCTTCCTGAGGGTCGCAGAGGGATTGGCGGCCCGTCTTGTTGGTCAGGGGGGCATGGCTGAATGCCCGGCGATGGAATCGGGACGGCCGACAGGCCTTGTCTAGAGAAAGCAGAAAAAGAAGCGGCCAGAATCGTATTCCACCGCCAGCCGCGCACCGCGGTTCAGCGCGTAGTCCCATGATCCCTTCGTGGCGCAGCCCTCGTGGCATTCGCTCACGCCGGCCGGCGACTCCAGGTCGCGTTCGCGGTCGTACCAGCTCAACAGCATCGTGTCGTCGCCCAACTGATGCTGTGCGATGGCCGTTGCCAGTTTCAGCGCCGCATTGAAGTCGAGACCGAGTTCGGCGCTGTTGAGCCACAGGGTTTTCATGGCTTCGAGTCGACCATGGCCTTCAGCGCGTAGAGCATGTCCAGCGCAGCCTTGGGCGTGAGCGCGTCTGGGTCGATTTCCTGCAGCTGGTCGAGCGCAGGGTGCGGCGGCGGTGCCTCGTTGGGCATGTGGGCGGAAAACAGGTCGCCCTGGGGGCCGGGCTGCAGCTGCGAGTCTTCCAGTTCGCGCAGATGGCGTCGGGCGGCGACGATCACCGGGTTGGGCACCCCGGCCAGGCGGGCGACTTGGATGCCGTAGCTCTGCGACGCCGGGCCTTCTTCGACGGCGTGCAGGAAGACCAGGTCGGCGCCGTGCTCCTTGGCGTCGAGGTGCACGTTGGCGAGCTGCCGGTATTCCTGCGCCAGCTGCGTCAGTTCGAAATAATGGGTGGCGAACAGCGTGAACGCGCGGGTGGCGGTGACCAGATGCCGCGCCACGGCCCAGGCCAGCGCAAGGCCATCGAAGGTCGAGGTGCCGCGGCCGATCTCGTCGAGCAGGACCAGGCTGTTGGCGCTGGCGTTGTGCAGGATGTGCGCGGTCTCGGTCATCTCGACCATGAAGGTCGAGCGCCCGCCGGCCAGGTCGTCCGACGCGCCGATGCGCGTGAAGATCTGGTCGATCTCGCCGACCTTGGCCGACTGGGCCGGCACCCACAATCCACAGCAGGCCAGCAGCGTGATCAGCGCGACCTGCCGCATGTAGGTCGATTTGCCGCCCATGTTGGGGCCGGTGATCAGCAGCATCTGGCGCGAGCGGCTCAGGTTTACGTCATTCGGGATGAAGTGCGCGACCTGCGCCTCGACGACCGGATGGCGGCCGCCGCGTACGACGATGCCGGGCTCGTCGGTATAGACCGGGGCGCACAGCTTGAGCGTGCGGGCACGCTCGGCCTGGCTCGCCAGCACGTCGATCTCGGCCAGCGCCGAGGCCAGTTCCAGCAGCGCGGCTACATGGGGCGCGAGCGTGTCCAGCAGGATCTCGAACAGCGCTTTTTCCCGCGCCAGCGCGCGCTCCTGCGCCGACAGCGCCTTGTCTTCGAACACCTTCAGCTCGGGCGTGATGTAGCGCTCGGCGTTTTTCAGCGTCTGCCGACGGCGGTAGTCGTCGGGCACCTTGTCGGCCTGCACACGCCCCACCTCGATGTAGAAGCCGTGCACCTTGTTGTATTCGACCTTCAGGGTGCTGATGCCAGTGCGCGCCCGCTCGCGCGTTTCGAGTTCCAGCAGGAAGGCGCCGGCGTCGCGTGTCAGCGCCCGCAGTTCGTCCAGCTCGGCGTCGTAGCCGTCGGCGATGACGCCGCCTTCGCGCAGCACGCTCGCGGGCTCGGGCAGGATCGCCTGCGCGAGCAGGCCGTGCAGGTCGGGGCGGGCTTCGAGGCCGGTTTTCAGGGCAGACAGACGGGCGTTGTCTTCCGGCAGCATCTCGGCCAGTCCGGGCAGCAGGGCCAGGGTGTCGCGCAGGCCCGACAGGTCGCGCGGACGCGCCGACTTGAGCGCGATGCGGCCACTGATGCGCTCGACGTCGGCGCAGCCTTTCAGCTGCCGGCTGAGGGCGGCCGCGGCATCCGGCGCTTCGACCAGGATCCCGATCGCATCGCGGCGGCGCGTCAAGGCCATGCGGTCGCGCAGCGGATGATGCAGCCAGTGGCGCAGCATCCGGGTGCCCATGCCGGTGGCCGTGGTGTCGAGTACCGACAGCAGGGTGGGCGAAGCCTCGCCGCGCAGCGTTTCGGTCAGCTCCAGGTTGCGCCGCGTGGCGGCGTCGAGCTGGACGAAGTCGCTGTCGCGCTCGGCCCGGATCGACTGGATGTGCGGCAGCGCAGTGCGCTGGGTGGCCTGGATGTAATCGAGCAGGGCGCCGGCCGCGGCGATGGCGTGGGGCAGGTCGGCCACGCCGAAGCCGCCGAGGTCGCGGCTGCCCAGTTGTCGGGACAAGCGGGTCTGGGCGCCCTCCGGGTCGAATTGCCACGGCGCCAGGCGGCGAATCGCGCAGGCGGCGCCGTTCAGCGGAAAGTCGTCGGGCGCGAGAATTTCGGCCGGGCGTACCCTCGCCAGCAGCGCGGGCAGGGTGTGTGCGCCGATTTCGGTGACCTGGAAGCGGCCGGCTGCCAGGTTGAGCCAGGCCACGCCGAGCGTGTCGGGGCCGGGCGCGATGGCCAGGATCAGCGTGTCGCGCGACTCGTCCAGCAGGCCCGAATCGGTCAGCGTGCCCGGCGTGACGATGCGGGCCACCTGGCGCTCGACCGGTCCCTTGGACGTGGTCGGGTCGCCCACCTGCTCGGCGATCACCACCGATTCGCCCAGCTTCAGCAGGCGCGCCAGGTACTGGTCGGCGCTGTGGTACGGCACGCCCGCCATCCTGATCGGCTCGCCGGCCGACGAACCGCGCGTCGTCAGCGTGATGTTGAGCAGCCGCGCGGCCTTCTCGGCGTCGTCGTAGAACAGCTCGTAGAAGTCGCCCATGCGGTAGAACAGCAGCATGTCGGGATGCTGCGCCTTGATGCCCAGGTACTGGGCCATCATGGGCGTATGGGCGGGCGTCTCCTTGGCAGGGGGCATGGACAGGCGCGTTGTCAGGCTTTCAGTTCGGGCGGCAGGTGCGGCGCCAGGATTTGCAGCATCTGGGCGAATACCTTGGGGCTGGCCGCGACGATATTGCCCGATTCGAGGAAGCCTTCATCGCCGAGGAAATTGCCGACCAGCGCGCCGGATTCCTGCGCGATCAGGCTGCCGGCGGCGAGGTCCCAGGGCTTGAGGTGCATTTCCCAGAAGCCGTCGTAGCGCCCGCAGGCGACATAGGACAGGTCGAGCGCGGCCGAACCGGGGCGGCGCAGGCCGGAGGTGGCCTTCATCATGTCGCGGAACATGTTGATGTAGGCCTCGGAAAAGCTGAAGTCGCGGAACGGGAAGCCGGTGCCGATCAGGCATTCGGAGAGCTTGCTGCGCTTGCTGGCGCGGATGCGGCGGTCGTTGAGCATGGCGCCGCGGCCGCGCGTGGCGGTGAAGAGCTCGTTGCGGGCCGGGTCGAACACGACGGCCTGGGTGATCTGCCCCTTGTGCATGAGCGCGATGGAAACCGAGTACTGCTGAAGGCCGTGCAGGAAGTTGGTGGTGCCGTCCAGCGGGTCGATGATCCACTGGTAATCCTCGCCGTTCTTGGCGTCGGTCGTGCCAGACTCCTCTGCTAGAATCCCGTGGTTTGGATAGGCGTCGAGCAGGGTTTCGATGATGGCGCGTTCGGCCATCTGGTCGACCTCGCTCACATAATCGCGGTCCTGCTTGCTCCTTACGGTGAGCTGGTCGAGGTCGAGGGAGGCGCGATTGATGATCGCCCCGGCTTTGCGAGCGGCTTTCACCGCCGTATTGAGCATGGGATGCATGATGTCTGGCAAACGATTTCAAAGAACGATCCGCCATTTTACTTGATCTATGACGTCTTCTGATCCGAAACTTCTTTCCAATATCCGCATCGTGCTCGCCCGGACCAGTCATCCCGGCAATATCGGCGCGGCGGCGCGGGCCATGAAGACGATGGGACTGTCGCAGCTGGTCCTGGTCGAGCCCGCGATTTTTCCCAATAGCCAGGCCGACGCGATGGCGTCGGGCGCGACCGACCTGCTGGCGCAGGCCCGGGTGTGCGCCACGCTGGAAGAGGCGCTGGCCGACACCACGCTGGCGCTGGGCGTGTCGGCGCGCCGGCGCGACATCGTGGCCGAGGTGCTGATGCCGGCCGAGGCTTCGGCGCGGCTGCTGGCCGAGGTGCAGGCGGGACCGGTGGCGCTGGTGTTCGGCAACGAAACCAGCGGCCTGTCGAACGAGGAACTGAGCCTCTGCCAGGGGCTGGTGACGATCGCGGCCAATCCGGAATACAGTTCGCTCAACCTGGCCGCGGCGGTGCAGGTGCTGTGCTACGAAATCCGCCAGGCCTGGCTCGGGCAGGCGAGCTGGCCGCAGCCCGAATTCGAGGCCGCCTCGCTGGACGAGGTCGAAAGGTTTTACAATCATCTCGAAACGGCGCTTTCCGATCTGGAATTCCTGAATCCCGGTTCACCCGGCAAGCTCATGCTCAAGATGCGGCGCCTGTTTTCCCGCACCCGGCTGGCCAGGGAAGAGGTGAACATCCTGCGCGGCATCCTGACTGCGGCCCAGGAAGCGAAGCAGGAGGCAAAGTCGTTGCGGAACCCTGAAGCGGAATAGTTGACTAAAATACTCGGATAACCCATCCTTCGGCGCATGAACCTGCTCAAGCAACTCAAAGAAGACATCTCGGTCGTGTTCGACCGCGATCCGGCTGCGCGATCGACCTTCGAGGTCGTCACCACCTATCCGGGCTTTCATGCCGTGCTGATCCATCGCCTGTCCAACAAGCTGTGGCGTCTCAACCTGAAATGGCTGGCGCGCTTTACCTCGCATGTCGGACGCTGGCTGACCGGCATCGAAATCCATCCCGGCGCCACGATCGGCCGCCGCGTCTTCATCGACCACGGCATGGGCGTGGTCGTGGGCGAAACGGCCGAGATCGGCGACGACTGCACGCTGTATCACGGCGTGACGCTGGGCGGCACCTCATGGAACAAGGGCAAGCGCCATCCCACGCTGCTCAACGGCGTCGTGGTGGGCGCGGGGGCCAAGATCCTCGGCCCGATTACGATCGGAGCCAATGCCCGGGTCGGCTCCAACGCCGTGGTGGTCAAGGATGTGCCGGACGATGCGACGGCGGTGGGCATCCCCGCGCGCATCCTCGACAGCCAGGCCGAAAAGCAGCGCAACCGCCAGGCGGAAAAGCTGGGATTCTCGGCCTACGCCATCTCGGCCGACATGAACGACCCGGTCGTCAAGGCGATCCACGGCCTGATCGACCACTCCAGCCACATCGACCATCGGCTCGACGCGATCCTGGCGCAGTTGGAAAAAATAGGCGTGGTGATGCCGGCCGAGGAGGGCAAGCCCGACGATTTTGATCCGAACTATTTGAACAAAATAGTTGACTAAAAAGCTCAGGTAAGTAATAGTTGACTGAAATGCTCGGGAATTTTATAGTTCGGGCACATTTCAGGAGAACAAGTCATGAGGTTGACCACCAAGGGTCGCTTCGCAGTCACGGCCATGCTCGACCTGGCCTTGCGCGGTGGCAAAAATCCGGTGACGCTGGCAGGCATTAGCGAGCGTCAGGACATATCCCTGTCGTATCTGGAGCAGCTGTTCAGCCGGCTGCGTCGCCATGAACTGGTCGAAAGCGTGCGCGGTCCGGGCGGCGGCTATTATCTGGCCCGGCCCCTGGCCGATGTCAGCGTGGCCGACATCATCCGCGCCGTGGACGAGCCGATCGACGCCACCCAGTGCGGCGGCAAGGAAAACTGCCACGACGAGCACCGGTGCCTGACGCATGACTTGTGGGTAGGGCTCAACGCCCATATCTACGATTACCTGGACAACGTGACGCTGGCGTCGCTGGTGGACAAGCAGGATGAATGCAAGGAAAAGGTGATGCAGGACCGCCGCGCATCCAAGATGACGCTGGCAGCTTGAACGATTTAATGAAGGCTCAAAGATGAAACCACTGTATTTCGATTATTCCGCCACTACTCCCGTCGATCCGCGCGTTGCCGCGAAAATGATTCCGTACCTGACCGAGGACTTCGGCAATCCGGCGTCGCGCTCGCACCCGTTCGGCTGGACCGCCGACAAGGCGGTTGAAGAGGCGCGTGCCCACGTGGCGGCGCTGGTTGGCGCCGACCCCAAGGAAATCGTGTTCACCTCGGGTGCCACCGAATCGAACAACCTCGCCATCAAGGGCGCAGGACATTTTTATGCCGGCACCAAGGGCAAGCACATCATCACGGTCAAGACCGAGCACAAGGCCGTGCTCGACACCGTGCGCGAAATGGAGCGCCAGGGCTTCGAGGCCACCTACCTCGGCGTGCAGGAAAACGGCCTGGTCAACCTGGATGACCTGCGCGCAGCGATCCGCCCCGACACCGTGCTGGTCTCGGTCATGGCCGTCAACAACGAGATCGGCGTGATCCAGGATATCGAGGCCATCGGCAAGATCTGCCGCGAGAAAGGCGTGCTGTTCCATGTCGACGCCGCCCAGGCCACCGGCAAGATGCCGATCGACCTGAAGACGCTGCCGGTCGACCTGATGTCGTTCTCGGCCCACAAGACCTACGGCCCGAAGGGCATCGGTGCCCTGTACGTGCGTCGCAAGCCGCGTGTGCGCCTGGAAGCCCAGATGCACGGCGGCGGCCATGAGCGCGGCATGCGCTCGGGCACGCTGGCGACCCACCAGATCGTGGGCATGGGCGAGGCCTTCCGCATTGCCAAGGAAGAAATGGCCACCGAGAACGAGCGCATCCGCATGCTGCGCGACCGCCTGTACGAAGGCCTCAAGGACATCGAGGAAGTACACCTGAACGGCGACATGGAAAAGCGCGTGCCGCACAACCTCAACGTCAGCTTCAACTTCGTCGAGGGCGAGTCGCTGATCATGGCGATCAAGGACCTGGCGGTGTCGTCGGGTTCGGCCTGTACCTCGGCCAGCCTGGAGCCGTCCTACGTGCTGCGCGCGCTCGGCCGTTCCGACGAACTGGCGCACAGCTCGATCCGCTTTTCCATCGGCCGCTTCACGACCGAAGCGGATGTCGACTACGCCATCAAGCTGCTGCACGAAAAGATCGGCAAGCTCCGCGAACTGTCCCCGCTGTGGGAGATGTTCAAGGAAGGCATTGACCTGAACACCGTGCAATGGGCGGCACACTGATTTAGAAGGAGAACGAACATGTCTTACAGCGATAAAGTACTCGATCATTACGAAAACCCCCGCAACGTGGGTTCCTTTGCCAAGGAAGACGACGGCGTCGGCACCGGAATGGTCGGCGCACCCGCCTGCGGCGACGTGATGAAGCTGCAGATCAAGGTCGGCGCCGACGGCACCATCGAAGATGCCAAGTTCAAGACCTACGGCTGCGGCTCGGCCATCGCCTCGTCCTCGCTGGTGACCGAATGGGTCAAGGGCAAGACGCTCGACCAGGCCCTGGAAATCAAGAACACGGCGATCGCCGAGGAACTGGCCCTGCCGCCGGTGAAGATCCACTGCTCGATCCTGGCCGAAGACGCCATCAAGGCTGCGGTCAGCGACTACAAGCAGAAGAAAGGCCTGGAGTAAGTCATGGCGGTGACCCTGTCCGAGCGCGCTGCGCAACACGTCAGCAACTTCCTGGCCAAGCGGGGCAAGGGCGTCGGCATTCGACTAGGCGTGCGCACCACGGGCTGTTCCGGCATGGCGTACAAGCTCGAATTTGCCGACGAAGTGCCGGAAGGCGACGAGGTCTTCACCAGTCATGGCGTGACGGTTTTCGTCGACCCCAAGAGCCTCGCCTACATTGACGGCACCGAGCTCGACTACGCGCGCGAAGGCCTGAACGAAGGTTTCAAGTTCAACAACCCGAACGTCAAGAACGAGTGCGGTTGCGGCGAGTCGTTCAACGTCTGATTGCGGTGAGGGGGAGGCGTAAGGGGCGAGGGGTTTAACAGCGCTCGCCTCGCGCCTCACGCCTCACGCCTTATCAAGTATGGATTTCACCCGCAACCACTTCGAGCTGTTCAACCTGCCGCAGTCCTATGCGCTGGAGCGTGACAAGCTCGATTCGGCTTACCGCGAAATGCAGAATGCGGTGCATCCCGACCGCTTCGCTGCCAAGCCCGAAGCCGAACAGCGGGTGGCGATGCAGTGGGCCACGCAGGCGAACGAGGCCTACCAGACGCTGAAGCATCCGGTGAACCGCGGCGTCTACCTGCTGAAGCTGCAGGGGATCGATGCGCTCGATGCCACCAACACCAAGATGGCGCCGGCCTTCCTGATGCAGCAGATGGAATGGCGCGAGGCCATCGACGAGGCGCGGTCCGGCAAGCGCGTGGACGCCCTGGATGCCTTGTCCGATGACCTGCGTGCCGCGCATCGCCGCATCGAGGCGCAACTGGCCGACCTGATCGACACGGCGCACGATTATGCTGCGGCTTCCGAAGCCGTGCGCCAACTGAGATTCATGGACAAGCTCATCGCCGAAGTGGGCGATGTCTACGAAGAACTGGAAAGCTGAGAGATATGGCTTTATTGCAGATTTCCGAACCCGGAATGTCGACGGCTCCGCACCAGCACAGGCTGGCGGTGGGCATCGACCTGGGCACGACCAACTCGCTGGTGGCTACCGTGCGGTCCGGCATCGCCGTGGTGCTGGACGACGAATCGGGCCGCTCGCTGTTGCCTTCCGTGGTGCGCTACCACGCCGATTGCGATGTCGAAGTCGGCTACGCTGCGCAGGCCGCGCAGAACAGCGATCCTCATAACACGATCGTGTCCGTGAAGCGCTTCATGGGCCGGGGCGTGGCCGACATCGACGACAGTGCGAGCCTGCCTTATCGCTTCGTCGACGCACCGGGCATGGTGCAGTTGAAGACGGCTGCCGGCGTGAAGAGCCCGGTCGAGATATCGGCCGAGATACTCAAGGTCCTGCGCCAGCGCGCCGAAACGACGCTCGGCGGCGAACTGGTCGGCGCGGTGATCACGGTGCCGGCGTATTTCGACGACGCCCAGCGCCAGGCGACCAAGGATGCCGCGCAACTGGCCGGCATCAACGTGCTGCGCCTGCTGAACGAACCGACGGCCGCCGCGATCGCCTACGGGCTCGACAACGCTTCCGAAGGCACCTACGCCGTCTACGACTTGGGCGGAGGCACGTTCGATATCTCGATCCTCAAGCTCTCGAAGGGCGTGTTCGAGGTGCTGGCCACCAACGGCGATTCGGCGCTGGGCGGTGACGATTTCGACCAGCGCATCTTCTGCTGGATGGTCGAGCAGGGCCGCTTTTCACCGCTTTCTGCCGGCGACATGCGCCTGCTGCTGACCAAGGCGCGCGACGCCAAGGAGGCCCTGACCGAACACACCGAGGTGCGCATCACCGCCGTGCTGTCGACCGGCGAGATGATGGACGCGACGCTGACGCAAGCTGAGTTCAACACGATGACGGCCAGCCTCGTCAACAAGACACTGGCGCCCACGCGCAAGGCGCTGCGCGATGCCGGGCTGTCCGTGGACGAAATCAAGGGCGTGGTGATGGTGGGCGGGTCGACCCGGATGCCGTGCATTCGCCATGCCGTGGCCGACTTCTTCAAGCAGACGCCGCTGACCAATCTGAACCCGGACAAGGTGGTGGCCATCGGCGCCGCCATGCAGGCCGACATCCTGGCGGGCAACCGGGCAGGCGACGACTGGCTCCTGCTCGATGTGATCCCGCTCTCGCTCGGCCTCGAAACGATGGGCGGCCTGACCGAGAAGGTCATCCCGCGCAACACCACGATCCCCACCGCCCGCGCGCAGGAGTTCACCACCTTCAAGGACGGCCAGACCGCGATGAGCGTGCATGTGCTGCAGGGCGAGCGCGAACTGGCGGCCGACTGCCGTTCGCTGGCGCGCTTCGAACTGCGCGGCATCCCGCCGATGGTGGCGGGTGCCGCCCGCATTCGCGTCACCTTCCAGGTCGATGCCGACGGGCTGCTGTCGGTGTCCGCACGCGAGCAGAGCTCGGGCGTCGAGGCCAGCGTGCAGGTCAAGCCGTCCTACGGACTGGGCGACGATGAGATCACGCGCATGCTCAAGGACGCCTTTACGCACGCGAAGGACGACATGTATGCGCGCGCGCTCAACGAGCAGATCGTCGATGCCAAGGGGCTGATCGCCGCCACTCGCGCCGCCATGCAGGAAGACGGTGCGTTGCTGAACGAGGCTGAAGTCGCGGCGATCGAGGCCAGCATCGCGGCCCTTGAAAACCTGATGAACGGCCCCGATCATCAGGCTATCAAGCGCGGCATTGAAGCGCTCAATGCCGCCACGACCGAGTTCGCTCAGCGCCGCATGGACCAGAACGTCCGTCGTGCGATGGCGGGACAGAAACTGGAAACGTTTGGTTGAACCACGAGATGAACAAGCTGGACGACACTTTCATTGAATCCCTGCGGGTGCGACTCGAAGCCCACCCGATCTATGCGGCGGTTCGCACGCTCGACGACCTGCGTGTATTCATGGAACACCATGTCTACTCGGTATGGGATTTCATGTCGCTGATCAAATTCCTGCAGCATGAGATAGCGCCGGCGCGCTGGCCGTGGACGCCGGCCGGGGATGCCTCCGTGCAGCGTTTCATCAACGAACTCGTGCTGGAAGAAGAGACCGATATTTCCCTGCCGGGCCGTGAGGGCCATACCAGCCATTTCGTGCTGTATCTCGAAGCCATGCGGGAAATCGGCGCGCGTGCCGAGGTACCGATGGCCTTCGTGGATAAAGTGGCGGGGCAGGGGATCGAAAGCGCGCTGGATGCCGGACTGGCGCCCGAGCCTTCGGCGGCCTTTACCCGCACGACCTTCGGCTTCCTGAACAGCGGTCAACCGCATGCCGTCGCCGCGGCCCTGGCGCTCGGACGCGAGCATGTGATCCCTTCGATGTTCCGGGCTTTCCTGGCGCGCATGTCGGTGACGGAAGACCAGGCGCCGAGCTTTCACTATTACCTGAACCGGCATGTCCATCTGGACGAGGACTTTCATGCGCCGTTGTCGCTGCGCCTGCTGGCAGCCCTGTGCGGCGAAGACGCAGTAAAATGGCGGGAGGCCGAGGCCGCTGCCGAAGCCGCGGTCAATGCCCGTATTCATTTCTGGGACGGTGTGTTAAAAGCATTGCCCAGCCAACACGCAAAGGCAGCCTGACTGCTTCCAACCAGCCGTATCCCCAATCAAGCCATGCCCCAATTAATCGTACTGCCCCACGTCGAACTCTGCCCCGAGGGCACCGTCATCGAAGCCAAGACCGGCGACACCATCTGCGACACGCTGCTCGCCCATGGCGTCGACATCGAACATGCCTGCGAGAAATCCTGTGCCTGCACCACCTGTCATGTCGTGGTGCGCGAAGGCTTCAACTCGCTGGAAGAATCCACCGAAGACGAAGACGACCTGCTCGACAAGGCCTGGGGCCTCGAGCCGCAGTCGCGCCTGGCGTGCCAGGCGCGCGTGGCCGCTAGCGATCTCGTGATCGAGATTCCCAAGTACACCATCAACATGGTCAAGGAAGGTCATTGAAATGAAGTGGACAGATTCCCTCGACATCGCGATCGAGCTTTCCGAAGCACATCCCGAAATCGATCCGCGCACCATACGTTTCACCGACCTGCATCGCTGGGTGACCGAGTTGCCTGATTTTGACGATGTGCCCGAGCACTCGGGCGAGAAAATCCTCGAAGCGATCCAGATGGCCTGGATCGACGAAGTCAGCTGAAATCCTGCTCGTGCGCTGATCATCCGTCTGATTGGCACAAGGTTCTTCGTGCTAGACTGCCCTAATAATTGAGGCGAGCATGGCCGAGGAGACCGATCTTTCCCGTACCGAACCTGCCAGCCCGCGGCGCCTGCACGAGGCGCGAATCGCGGGCGATGTTCCGCGCTCCGCTGAACTTTCGGCATGGGTGGTGTTGCTGGCGGCACTCGGTGCCTTGAGCTGGCTTGCGCCGCGCTTGTACGCTGCGCTTCAGGCGCTTGTTGAGTCTGCATTCAAGCATGCGTCGCAGCCGCTATCTTCGACTTTTATCGAGGCCATTCTGGCGACGGTCTGGCTGGTAGTCCCCTTGCTGACCGCGATCCTGGTCGCATCACTGGTTGCCCCCCTGTTGCTCTCCGGTTGGGTGTACGCACCTCAGGCTGCCCGCGCCGATCTGGCGCGTATCCGTCCGTTCAAGCCGCTGGCCCGGCTGCTCTCGGCCGATTCCTGGTTCGATGGCCTGCTGGCCCTGATGAAACTGGCATTGCTTGCCGGTGCCCTGGCCTGGACGCTTGCAGACGGCTGGGCTGAGTTGCAGTCGACTGTTGTCGGCGAAACAGGCGTTGCCCTGGGCACGGTCGCGGCCTGGGTCGGTCGCGGCCTGCTCGCGCTGGCCGCGGCGCTGGCGCTGGCGGTGGCCCTGGATGCCGGATGGCGCTGGTGGCGCTATTTGCGCCGCCATGCCATGACCTGGCAGGAGGTGCTGGCCGAGGCTCGAGAGGCGGAGGGCAGTCCTGAAATGCGGGCCCAACTGCGCAGCCGCCAGCAGCAAGCCGGCCAGCGCATCAATGAGGTGATCGGATGAGCACGCAGGCCGCGATGGTGATGGGCATGCCGATGAATCGCCTGGCCGTGCCGGCGCTGGTGCTGATGATCCTGGCCATGATGGTGCTACCGTTGCCCACCTTCATGCTCGACGTGCTGTTCACGCTGAACATCGCGCTGGCCATGATCGTCATGCTGGTCAGCCTGAACGCGCGGCGGCCGCTGGATTTCTCGGTCTTTCCGACCGTCCTGCTGCTGACGACCCTGCTGCGGTTGTCGCTCAACGTGGCGTCCACCCGCATCATTCTGATGCAGGGTCATACCGGGCCGGATGCAGCAGGCAAGGTGATCGAGTCCTTCGGCAATTTCCTGGTCGGTGGCAACTACACCGTCGGCTTCGTGGTGTTCCTGATCCTGGTCATCATCAACTTCGTCGTCATCACCAAGGGGGCCGGCCGCATCGCCGAGGTGGCGGCCCGCTTCACCCTCGATTCGATGCCGGGCAAGCAACTGGCGGTCGATGCCGACTTGAACGCAGGCTTCATCAACGAGAGCGAGGCGCGCACCCGCCGCAACGAGATCGGCCGCGAGTCGGACTTCTACGGCGCAATGGACGGCGCCTCCAAGTTCGTGCGCGGCGATGCCATCGCCGGCATCATCATCCTGTTGGTCAACCTGATCGGCGGCATTCTGGTCGGCCTGTTCCAGCACAACCTGGGGCTGACCGAGGCGCTGGGGCGCTATGCGCTGCTGACTGTGGGCGATGGTCTGGTGACGCAGATTCCCGCGCTGATCATCTCGACTGCCGCCGGCATCGTGGTGAGCCGCGCGTCCAGCGAGCAGGATTTGTCGCGCGAATTTTCCACGCAGGTTTTCGGCCGGCCGCAGACCCTGTTCGTCGCCGCCTCGGTGCTGGCCGTGCTGGGGCTGATTCCGGGCACGCCGCATCTGGCATTCCTCACCATTTCGGCCGTCCTCGGCGCGCTGGGGCTCTGGCTGATGCGGCGGCAAAGCATCGTCGCCGAAATCGAACCGCTCGAACTGATCGAGCCGGAACCTGCTCCGCTGGACGTGACCTGGGAAGACATTCCGCCGGTCGACGTGCTGGCGCTCGAAGTGGGCTATCGCCTGATTCCCCTGGTCGACCGCAACCAGGGCGGGGCGGCGCTGACCCGGATCACCGAGGCGCGCCGGCGCTTTGCGACGGACATGGGGCTGGTGGTGCCGCTCATCCGCGTGCGCGACAACCTCGACCTCAAGCCGAACAGCTATCGCATCACGCTGAAGGGGGTGGACGTGGCCCATGGCGAGTGGCCGACCGGCTTGGTGCTGGCCGTCAACATGGGCGACGTGCTGGGGCGCATGGACGGGGAGCCCGGCATGGACCCCCTGACCGGCCTGCCCGGCATCTGGATCGAAGAGTCGCGCGTGGAGGATGCGGAGTTGCGAGGCTTTGTGGTCTTCACGCTGCCAGAACTGATCGCGCGCCAGGTCGAGGCCGTGTTCCGGCAGCATGCCTCCGAACTGCTGGGGCGCACCGAAGTCCAGCAGTTGCTCGATACACTGTCGCGCAGCCATCCCGGCCTGGCCGAGGATGTGACGCCGCGCCACCTCCCGTTGACCAGCCTGCAGGCGATCCTGCAGCAGTTGATCGAAGAGCATGTGTCCATCCGTGACACGCGCACCTTGTTCGAAACCCTGGCCGCACGGGCGCCGACGAGCCAGGCGATAGACGACCTGGTGGAAACGGTGCGGGCCGCCTTGGGGCGCAGCATCGTCGACCGTCTGTTCGAAGGCAGCAGCACGCTGCATGTGATCGGACTGGCCGCCGACACGGAAACGCGCCTGCTGAACGAAATGGGCGACGAAGGCGAGGCCCTGCTGTCGCCCGCCACGCTCGACGCACTGAACGAAGCCGCGGAACGCGCCCTGGCCGAGCAGGAAGAAGAAAGCCTGCCGCCGGTGCTGCTGACCTCGCCCGGCCTGCGCGCCATGCTCTCCCGCCTGCTGCGACGGAATCTTCCCCGGCTTTCGGTGATTTCCTATGCCGAGGTGCCTGCCGATAAAATGGTCCATGTGAGTACCGAACTGAGCATCCAGACAGGAGAGGGCGCGTGAGCGCGCGCGTCTTCATCGCGGCCAATGCGCGCGAAGGCCTGGCGCGCATCCGGCGCGAACTTGGCGACGACGCAGTCGTGCTGTCCACGCGGCCGCATCCGCAAGGCGTCGAGCTGCTGGCCAGCGCCTATGGGGAGTTGTCGGGCCCTGTCGCTGCACGGGAAGACGAAACGGCGAGCGGTTCGCGCATCCTGACCGAACTGGGACGCCTGCGTGGCATGCTGCAAAACCAGCTGGCCGGTTTTGCCTGGGGGGCGACGCGGCGCAGGGATCCGGCGCGGGTCGCCGTCTTGCAGTCGCTTTTTGCCGCGGGCTTTGGCAGTTCACTCGCGCGCACGCTGGCCGCGCGGCTGCCGCGCGGACTTGACACGCCTGCCGCGCAACGCTGGCTGCGCCAGGTGCTGATCCGCAACCTGCCGCTGCAGCCCCGAGAAGCCGACCTGATGAGCAGGGGCGGGCGGTATGCGCTGGTCGGCTCGACCGGTTCGGGCAAGACCACCACGCTGGCCAAGCTGGCTTCGCGCGCCGTGGAGGCCCTGGGCGCAGACCAGGTGGCCCTGGTGGCCGCCGATGCCTATCGGATCGGCGCGGCCGCCCAGCTGACGGTGTATGCCGATCTGCTGGGCGTGGCGCTGCACGTGGCGGATGACCGGCACAAGCTGGCCCTGCTGCTCCCTCAACTGGCGGCGAAAAAGCTGGTGCTGATCGACACGGCGGGGTTTGCGCCGTCCGATCCCCGCACCCAGGAAGGGCGGGCGCTCGACGCGCTCGGCGTGCGCCGGATCGCGGTCGTGGCGGCCAGCCAGCAGTCGGCCGCCATCGAGCAGGCCATGACGCGGTTCGGCCAGGGGTCGATCGCCTGCATCCTGACCAAGCTCGACGAGGCTCCGCAACCCGGAGCGGTCATCGACAGCCTGATCCGGCATCGCCTGCCGCTGGCGTATGTCAGCGGCGGGCAACGCGTGCCTGAGGACCTGCATGTCCCCCATGCGGCCTGGCTGATCGATCGTTCGCTCAAGGGCGGGCAGCTGGCCACGCCTTACACGCTGGACTCGGAAGACTGGCCCCTGTTTGCCGGCGTCGAGGCCGAACGCGATGAGCTGCGCGGCCACAAGGGCGGCGGTGCCGGCTGACCAGGCCGCTGGATTGCGCCGGCGCGCCAGCGAGCGTTCGGCGCATGGCGTGCACTGCATTGTCCGTTCGTCTGCCACCTTGTTTCAATTCGTCGACGCCCTGCATCGGACCGGGCTGGTCTCGCTTCTGGTCGACATGCAGGGGCGGCTGTT
>JBFHQA010000037.1:0-21306 GCA_041592455.1 Thiobacillus sp.
CGAAGCCGCGCATTCTATAGATGCATTCGCGGCTTGTAAAGCCTTCCTGCAGATTTTTAATCAGGAAAAAGTTTGCCGGGGTTCAGCAGATGATGGGGATCGAACTGCTGTCGCACGCCGTGCATCAATGCAAGCGTCCCGGAATCGATTTCCATCGGCACGAAGCGGCGCTTCTCGGTGCCGATGCCGTGTTCGCCCGATAGCGTGCCGCCGAGTTCGAGCACGCGCTGCATGATGGCATCGAGGGCGACATGGGCGCGCGCCATTTCATCGCGGTCCTCCGGATGCACCATCAGGTTGACGTGCAGGTTGCCGTTGCCGGCATGGCCGAACGACACCACGGCCAGCCGATGCGTGTGCGCGGTCTGGTCGATGAAGTCGACGAAGTCGGCCAGTTGCGAAACCGGCACCACCACGTCTTCGTTGATCTTGAGCGGCGCGATGCGCTTGACCGCCTGCGACAGCGATTTGCGCGCGGTCCAGAGCAGCGTGATGTCGTCGCGCGTGAAGCCGCTGCGCATGTCGAGCAGGCCGTCGCCCACCAGCGCCTTTTCCAGCGCGGCGATCTGGCGCGGCAGGTCTTCGGTCGCGCCGTCGGCCTCGACCATCAGCAGGGCGCGCGTACCGGGCGGCAGGTCGTCGGCGGCACCGGTCGGGCGTATGGCTTCGATGGCGCGATGGTCCATGAATTCGAGCGCGCACGGCATGACCGGCTGGTGCATGATGCGGCGCACCGCGTCGAGTGCCGTGCGGGTGCTGGCAAAGCATACGCGCAAGGTGGCGACGGCTTCGGGAGCCGGCAGCAGCTTGAGGGTGGCCTCGGTGATCAGGGCGAGCGTGCCTTCCGATCCCACCAGCAGGCGGGTCAGGTCGTAGCCGGTGACGCCCTTGGTGGTGCGGCAGCCGGTGCGGATTTCCTCGCCCGTTCCGGTGACGGCGCGCAAGCCCAGCACGAAGTCGCGGGTGACGCCGTATTTGACGGCGCGCGGTCCGGCGGCGTTCATGGCGAGATTGCCACCGATGCGGCAATAGGGGCTGCTGCCGGGGTCGGGAGGATAGAACAGCCCGACGCTGCGCGCGATACGGTCGATTTCCTCGGTGACGACGCCGGGCTCGACCACGATGAGCCGGTTGTCGGGATCGAATTCGATGACGCGCCGCATGCACTCGAAGCTGACCACCACGCTGCCGGGGGCGGGCAGGGCGCCTCCGACATTGCCCGAGCCTGCGCCGCGCGGGGTCAGCGAGATGCGGTGTTCACAGGCGATGCGTGCCAGCGCGGCCACGTCGTCATGGGAGGCCGGAAACAGCACGGCATCGGGTTCGATGCGGCGGGGGGTCTCATCGCTGGCATACAGGGCGCGGGTGTCGGCGTCGTCAAAGACGCGGTCGGCACCGAGAGCGGATCGAAAAGCGGCAAGCGCGCGGTCGGACAGCATGGCGGCAATACAGGATCAGGTAGGTTTCAGACCGGATGTTCGGGGGGGAGTTGCGCAATCAGCTGCGCGGTCATGTCGGCGTCGAAGTCCATGCCGATCTCCCATCCGGGATTCAGCGCAATCGGCACGCCGCCGCCGATGCGGCGGAGCAGCCAGGAAAACTCGGTCAGCAGGCCGCCCGAGAATTCGGGGAAATGCTCGACCAGGGGCTTGGCGCGCTCAGGGCTGGTGAACAACACCAGCACGCGTTCGCCGTCCTCGTCCTCGATGATCAGCGGTTCGGCCTGGGTTGAGCGCTGGAAGCCCTGGATGGGGTTTTTCTCGTCGCGTACCGGCATGAACAACTGCTGGTCGATCAAGCCGGAAACGAAGGTTTCGGGGTCGAGCGTGCCGGCATGTACGGCGACCAGTTGCTCTTCTAGCGCATTGTGGGGGGTGAAGTTCATGGTGTTTGATTCGTGCACTGTGAGGGTCAGTGTACCCGAAGGGGTTGCGGACGGGTTCGGAAGCGGTTGGCGCGGCGGCCAGGCGGGGTACTTTTGGACTACGATTGAATTCGTGTCTCAATCGTAAACAGACGGGAGCGGCGTCACCATGGGGCGTACAACGGGCTATGCGGGGTTGCACGACTATAACCGGGCCATCCGGGACATTGCCGCCAGCGAGGACTGGCAGTCCGGGGTGCTGGTGCGGCAGATGGGGCGGGTGGCAAACGTGGCGGCGCGCTACATGGGCGTGGGGCGCGTGGGACTCTGGAGCATGAAGCCCGACAGCCAGGCGCTCGACTGCCTGTGCCAGTTCGACAGCCGTTACGGGCTGGTCGATCCGCTGCCCCCGATCAGGCGGGACCGGTACCCGGGGTATTTCGAGGCCCTGGCCGGCAGCCGGGTCGTGGCCGTGTCCGACGCGCTGCACCATCCTGCCATGGCCGACCGGGTCGAGTCCCATTTCAAGCCGGAAAAAATCAGCTCATTGCTGGATGCGCCGATCTGGCTGGACGGCAAGCTGGTCGGCGTGGTCAGCCACGAGCATTCGGGCGACCAGCGGGAATGGCGCGATGAGGACATTGCGTTCGCCGGTTCGATGGCGGACTTTGCGGCCATGGCCCTATCGCAGGACCGGTACCAGCGTGTCGAGGCGGCACGCGGGCGGCTGGCCCGGATTATCGAGGCCACGCCGGACATGGTGGCCATCCTGGCGGCCGATGGCCGGCCGATCCAGGTTAACCCGGCCGGACGCCGCATACTGGGCCTGGACGACGAGGCGGATGTGTCGCAGTGCCGTGGCCACGACTTCATGGGGGCGGACGCCGCGTATCTGGTCGAAACGGAAATTCTGCCGGCCCTGCTCGGTGCGGGACGCTGGTCGGGCGAGGCCTTGCTGCGCGAGGGCACGCCCCAGGCGATGCCGGTGTCGGTCGTGGCATTGGCTCACCGGGATGCGGGCGGGCGACTCGAATATTTTTCCGTCACCCTGCGCGACCTGACGGTGCAGAAAACCATCCAGCGACAGATCGAGGCGCTGAACGACGAACTGGAAGCGCGGGTCATGGCGCGCACCCGCGAACTGGAGCATGCCAACCGCAACCTGGAAACCTTTGCCTATTCGGTGTCGCACGACCTCAAGGCCCCGTTGCGCGGCATCACGGGGTACAGCCATTTGCTGGTCAGCGAATTCCGCGACGCGCTACCCGGCGAGGCGCGCGAATACCTCGATCTGATCGAGGCTTCCAGTCGCCGCATGGATCGGCTGATCGAGGACGTGCTGGCCTATTCACGTGCCCAGCTGCGGCCATTGAAGCCCATGCGTACCGATGTGCGCGACCTGGTGCAGCGTGTCGTGGACGAGTTCGGTCACCAGTTGGCTGGACGGGTAGAACTGTCGCTCGACCTGGAGCCGTATGAACTGGAGTGCGACCGCGAAGGCGTCGACCAGATCCTGCGCAACTACCTGTCGAACGCCCTGAAGTTTTCCGGCAAGCGGCAGACGCCGACGATCAGCATCGAGGGCCGTGTCCGGAAGGACGGCTATCGCTTTACCGTGCGCGACAACGGCGTCGGGTTCGACATGAGCTACCACGACCGCATATTTGAAATCTTCCATCGCCTGGATCACGATGCCGACCAGGACGGCACGGGCATCGGATTGGCGCTGGTCGCGCGCGCGGCCCCGCGCCTGGGGGGGCGGGCATGGGCGCATGGCGAGCCTGGCAAGGGGGCCAGTTTTTTCTTTGAACTTGAGGGCGGGAAACACGCATGAAGCTGCTGTATATCGAAGACAACCCGTTCGACCGCGATCTCACGCGACGGTCGCTGCTGAAGCAGATTCCGAACCTGGAGTGGGATGTCGCCACCGGCGTGAAGGACGCCCTGGGCAAGATCGCCAACCAGCATTACGACGTGCTGCTGATCGACATGTGGCTGCAGGATGGCAGCGGGCTGGACGTGCTGCTTCACGTGCGGCGCAACAACCTGAAAATGGCCGTGGTGATCGTCGCAGGGGCGGGCGACGAAGGCAGCGTGATCCAGTACCTGAAGGCAGGGGCGCAGGATTACGTGCCCAAGCGCGGCATGTACCTTGAGCAGCTGGGCGGTCACCTGACGCGGGCGCAGGAGCGGCTGCGGGAAAACGCCCGTCCGAGTTCCGTCCTGACGACGCTGTACGTGGAATCGAGCCATCTCGACGTTGACCTCACCCGCCGTCATTTCGACCGCCGGGCACCGCACATCAGCCTGGTAATCCAGCCGGATGGTCCATCGGCGCTGGAATGGATGGCGCAGCCGGGGCATCGTGCGGACGTGGCCCTGATGGACCTGCGCCTGCCCGGCATGTCGGGCCTCGAACTGCTGGAGACGCTGCAGTCCCGTTACAGGATACCCAGCATCCTCATCACGGGGCGGGGCGACGAGTCGGTCGCCGCGCAGGCCATGCACCTCGGTGCGGTCGACTACATCATCAAGGAACATGGCTACGTGGCGGCCCTGCCCTGTGTCATCGAGTATGCCCATCTGCTCGCGGCGTATTCCAGCCTGCGGCTCGAGTTTGCGCGCATCCAGGAGGGCAGGGCTGCCTGAGCGTGCGGGGTTCAGGGCTCCCAGCGTTCAGGGTGGGCCCAGAAGCGCGCGTTCAGCCAGTCCGGCACCGTCTTGTAGGTGTCCAGGTCGTATTCATGGATGCGTACCCCGTCCGATTCGTCGACAAACGCCAGCGTGAATCCGAGCGCGCGAAAGCCGGCTTCGTCCAGCGGGCAGTTGCGCTTCACCGCCAGCAGCATGCGCGAGGCCCGGTACAGCCGGACCTGGCTGATCAGGTGCTGCGCCTGTCGTGCGTCGAGGCCGTCCAGTGTGTCGACCCCCAAAGCGAGGGCGCAGGGGGCGGCGGCAGTCTGGTCCGGTCCGCTGACCGGCGTGGCGGGCAGGGTGTCGAGGGCAAGACGTTGCGCGTGCGCATCGAGCGCGCAGAGGCTGGCGGGGCGCAATTCGAGCAATCGCGTCTGCAGGTAGTCCCGCCAACCGTTGCTCATGCCGTCATGCCTTGCGCGGAATCCTCACCAGGCGGGTGCCCAGTATCCGGTCGTGCAGGAACTGCCGGTCGCGGTCGAAGAAAGCCCACCAGAAGCCTGCGCCCAGCAGCAACAGGCTCATCCAGGCGAGCGCGAACCGCAGCAGGGCCTGCCGGAACGTCAGGGTGTCGCCGTTTTGCTGCACCAGCCGGATGCGCCAGGTCTTCATGGCGAGCGTCTGTCCGCTGCGCAGCCAGAACGCGCTGAAATAGGCGAACAGCACGCCCAGCAGATAGAACTGGAACAGATGCCGTTGCCACGGGGCCTGCATCTCGCCGACGACGGGAATGATGATGAACGATGCCACGAAGACCACGGCGGTCACCAGCAGCGCTTCGTAGACCATCACGGCGAAGCGCGAAAAAACGGGGGCGGGAGGGAAGGCTATTGCGTTGTCTTGCATGGTGGTTCTATATTGGTACTTGGTGCGGCAATATGCCACAGCACGCGCCGACATAATCAAAATCAAGGAGGGGGCAGATGCATATCGTAAAGCAACTCATGTCCATACCCGGTGTCATTGCTGCCGGGGAGTATGCGTATCGAGGCGATCGCTTTTCATACGAAGGTGCGCTCACCGACGAATTCGCGCGTATGGCGTCGATCCTGTGCCGCGGCAACACGCTGTCGGTCAACATGCAATCCGAGATGGTCGATTCCTTTGTCGAAAACTGCGGCTGCCGCCCGGTCCAGGGCTGGATCGTGCGCGGCGAGCAGGTCACGGTCTGTGCGGTCGGCAATTATTTCTCGTTCATCGAAAACCGCGAGGAATTGCTGAATGACGTCATGACCATCATGCGCGCCAAGGTGGGCGACGTGCACGACGATCTGCTGGCCAACCTGTATTCCAAGCTGGGCGGCGACACCCGGGAAGCCTTGTACTGAAGCGAAACAACAAAAGGGGGGAGAACACATGAATCTGGAAAAAATGATGGATTTGCCGGGCGCGCTGGCGGCCTTTACCTATTCCGACAAGGGCGACCTGCAATCGCATGTGCTGCGCGAAGGCACCGAGCTGACGGAACAGGTCCTCGACCTGCTCGCGCATTCCTGCGTGGCCAACCAGGCCATCGCCAGCATGGAAGCCAAGGGCTGGGAGGCCGTGACGGGACAGGGCGGTTTCCAGCCGCTCAAGGGATTTTCGGTCGTGGGCCTGGAATGGTCGGTCGTCGTCAATGGCAACAGCGGTGTCGTCGTCCGCAATCGGGACGCCGATTACGAAGCCACCTTCAATGCCTTGCAGGCAGGCTGAGGAGTCCGCTTATGTCGCTGAAGAAAATACTGGTGCTCGACGGCGTCACGGCCGTGTGCCGCTTTCGGGATGATGGCGTGGTGATGGAGGCAGAGGGCCTGCTGCCCCCCGAGCTGATGGAACGCCTGGCAAAGTTTGCGCAGTGGTATCGCCGCATGGTGTCGAGCAATACCGACCTGCTGTCGCTGTTTTCGCAAATGCGCGGCTGGTCACCCTCCCAGGGCTGGATCGTGAAGGGCGACGCGATGACGGTCTGCGGCGTGGGCAACATGGTGTGCCTGTTCGACAGTGCCGAAGGGTCGCTGAACCAATTGATGAGTGCGCTGGGCGAGGCCGCGCACGAGTAAATTCCCTGCGTCCGGCAAGCGGGCGCAATCCCTTGCTGTATCGGCCATGAGAGCAGGCCGGTACAGCCCGTTTTTCATTTGTTTTCAATTGTTTCCTGGGCTTCCCGGCTGAGGTTGGCTATGCTGGATCAATGATCTTTTCAGGTCTGGCTTGATTCATAACCTCAATAAAGGAGCTTGTCATGCGTACTACTCTCAATACCCTTTCTGCGGCACTGCTGGCGGTCGGCCTGGGGAGCGTGGCCGCCCCGGTCATGGCCGAGCAAACGCCCTACTACAACCCGAGCAACGTCGGCGGCAAGAACACCACCTCTTACGAGGATTTCAGGACCATCGGCTGCCCGGGTCAGCCGCTGTTCGGCAGCGAGTGCAAGGTGGATGCGCCGAAACCCGCGCCGGTCGTGGCCAAGCCTGCCCCGGCTCCGGCCCCGGTGGTCCCGCCGAAAAAGCCTGAAGTCGTCGTCAAGAGCAACCTGCCCAACGCCAAGCCGGGCGAGTGCTATGCCAAGGTCGTGACCAAGCCGGAGTATCGCCGCGAAATGGTCAAGACCCTGGTCAAGCCTGCCGGCGAGCGCATCGAGGTCATCCCGGCCGTGTTCGAGACCGTCAAGGAACGCGTCCTCGTCAAGGAAGCCGGCAAGCGCCTCGAAGTCGTGCCGGCCGTGTATGAGGAAGTCGAGGAGCGCGTGCTGGTGCGCCCGGCCTACCGCCGTGCGATCGAGGTGCCGGCGCTGTACGACACGGTCACCGAGCAGGTGCTGGTCAAGGCTGCCTACACGACCTGGAAGCCGGGCACCATGACCAACATCCAGAAGATCGACGAGAAAACCGGTGAAATCTTCTGCCTGGTCGAAGTGCCGGCCGAGTACCGCACCGAGACCCGTCAGGTGCTGAAGCAGCCCGCCAGCCTGCGCTATGAGGATGTGCCGGCCGAATACAGCACGATCCGGAAAACCGTGCTGAAGACGCCCGAAACCACGCGCGTGGTCGATATTCCGGCCGAGTACGCCGAGCGTGAGGTCACCAAGATGGTCAAGCCGCCTCAGGAGAAGCGCATCATCGTCCCGGCGCAGTACCGCGATGTCGAGACCAAGGTGCTGGCCGATGCGGGCGAGGAAAACTGGACGCAGATCCTGTGCGACGTGAACGCCACGCCCGCGAAGATCTCGGAGGTCCAGACTGCGCTGAAGTCCGCCGGATTCTATGAGGGTCCGATCGACGGCATCCTGGGCCCGGTGACGATGCAGGGCGTGACGGCTTATCAGAACGCCAAGGGCCTGCCCGTTGACGGCTACCTGAACATGGCGACCGTCAAATCGCTGGGTGTCGCACCGCAATAAAGCCGGTCAGCCCACCGAACCCTTCCCCCTCCGGGGGGAGGGGTTTTTTTATGCCCAAACGGGCACAAACCGCTGCTATAGCATGATTTCTTGACCGAAACAGGTCAAAACGATTACCCTCTCGGGTTCACCAACGATTTGATTTTTGACCAGTTTATGGAAGCCACGGGCGCCGAGATCGTTGTACGTTGTCTGGCTGAGGAAGGGGTCGAGTTCGTGTTCGGCTACCCGGGCGGGGCCGTGCTCAACATTTACGACGAAATCTTCAAGCAGAACAAATTCAAGCATGTGCTGGTGCGCCACGAGCAGGCCGCGGTGCACGCCGCCGACGCCTACGCGCGCTCCACCGGCCGGGTCGGCGTGGCGCTGGTCACCTCCGGCCCCGGCGTCACCAACGCGGTGACCGGCATCGCCACGGCCTACATGGATTCCGTGCCCATCGTCGTCGTCACCGGCCAGGTGCCCACCCCGGCCATCGGCCTGGACGCGTTCCAGGAAGTCGATACCGTCGGCATCACGCGCCCCTGCGTCAAGCACAACTTCCTGGTCAAGGACGTCAAGGATCTGGCCGCGACCATGAAGAAGGCCTTCATCATCGCGTCCACCGGCCGTCCCGGCCCGGTCGTGGTCGACGTGCCCAAGGACGTGACCTACCACGTCACGGATTTTGCCTACCCCGACACGGTCGAGATGCGCTCCTACAACCCCGTGGTCAAGGGCCACAGCGGGCAGTTGAAGCGCGCCGCGCAGATGCTGCTGGAAGCCAAGCGACCGATGATCTACGCGGGCGGTGGCGTGATCCTTGGCGATGCCGCCAAGCAGCTGACCGAACTGGCGCGCCTGCTGGGCTTTCCCGTCACCAACACGCTGATGGGCCTGGGCGGCTATCCCGCCACCGACAGGCAGAACCTCGGCATGCTCGGCATGCACGGCACCTATGAAGCCAACATGGCGATGCAGCACTGCGACGTGCTGCTGGCCGTGGGCGCGCGCTTCGACGATCGCGTGATCGGCAACCCCGCGCACTTTGCGCGCGAGGCGCGTCGCATCATCCATATCGACGTCGATCCCTCGTCGATTTCCAAGCGCGTCAAGGTCGACGTGCCCATCGTCGGCGACGTGCAGAACGTGCTGACCGAGATGCTTGGCCTGCTCAAGCTGGCCAAGGAAAAGCCCGATGCAGCCGGACTGAACGCCTGGTGGACGCAGATCGAGTTGTGGCGCTCGAAGAACTGCCTCAACTACAACCGCCAGAGCCCTATCATCAAGCCGCAATACGTGGTCGAGAAACTGTGGGAAGTGACCAAGGGCGATGCCTTTGTGACATCCGACGTCGGCCAGCACCAGATGTGGGCGGCGCAGTACTACAAGTTCGACAAGCCGCGGCGCTGGATCAACTCGGGCGGCCTCGGCACCATGGGCGTCGGCCTGCCGTACGCCATGGGCGTGCAGTTGGCCCACCCGGAGGCCCAGGTCGCCTGCATCACCGGCGAGTCGAGCATCCAGATGTGCATCCAGGAACTCTCCACCTGCAAGCAGTACCGGATACCGATCAAGATCATCACGCTCAACAACCGCTACATGGGCATGGTGCGCCAGTGGCAGGAATTCTTCTACGGCAGCCGCTACGCCGAGTCGTACATGGAGTCCTTGCCCGATTTCGTCAAGCTCGCCGAGTCCTACGGCCACGTCGGCATGCGCATCGAAAAGCCCGAGGACGTCGAGGCCGCATTGAAGGAAGCCTTCTCGCCGGCGCTCAAGGAAAGATTGGTGTTCATGGATTTCCAGACCGACCAGACCGAAAACGTCTTCCCCATGGTGGAAGGCGGCAAGGGCCTGTCCGAAATGATCCTGGCGGAGGAGCTCTGACATGCGCCACATCATTTCCCTGCTGATGGAAAACGAAGCCGGCGCGCTGTCGCGCGTCGCAGGCCTGTTCTCGGCGCGCGCCTACAACATCGAGTCGCTGACCGTGGCGCCGACCGAGGACGCCACCCTGTCGCGCATGACCATCGTCACCACGGGCTCGGAAGAAATCATCGAGCAGATCACCAAGCAGCTGAACAAGCTGGTCGACGTGATCAAGGTGATGGACCTGACCGAAGGCCAGCACATCGAGCGCGAGCTGATGCTGGTCAAGGTCAAGGCGGTGGGCGCGGGACGCGACGAGATGAAGCGTACCTCGGACATTTTCCGCGGCCGCATCATCGACGTGACCGATTCGACCTACACGATCGAGTTGACCGGCGCCGGCTCCAAGCTCGACGCCTTCCTGGAGGCAATCGATCCCGCCTCCATCATCGAAACCGTGCGCACCGGCGCGTCTGGCATCGGACGCGGCGAGCGCAGCCTCAAAGTCTGATATTCATTTTTTCTCAGGAATCCACCATGAAAGTTTTCTACGACAAGGACGCTGACCTTTCCCTCATCAAGAAGCGCAAGGTCGCCATCATCGGCTACGGCTCGCAGGGCCACGCCCACGCCTGCAACCTCAAGGACTCCGGCGTCAACGTGACCGTCGCCCTGCGTCCGGGTTCGGCCTCCGCCAAGAAGGCCAAAAACGCCGGCCTCAAGGTCAAGACCGTCCCCGAGGCTGTCGCCGGCGCCGACCTGGTGATGATCCTGACCCCCGACGAATTCCAGTCGCGCCTGTACCGCGACGAAGTCGAGCCGAACCTGAAGAAGGGCGCCACGCTGGCGTTTGCCCACGGTTTCTCGATCCACTACAACCAGATCGTGCCGCGCGCCGACCTCGACGTGATCATGATCGCCCCCAAGGCACCGGGCCACACCGTGCGCTCCGAGTTCGTCAAGGGCGGCGGCATTCCCGACCTGATCGCCGTGTTCCAGAACGCTTCCGGCAAGGCGCGTGACCTCGCCCTGTCCTATGCGTCGGCCATCGGCGGCGGCCGCACCGGCATCATCGAAACCACCTTCAAGGACGAGACCGAGACCGACCTGTTCGGCGAGCAGGCCGTGCTGTGCGGCGGCGCCGTGGAACTGGTCAAGGCCGGCTTCGAGACGCTGACCGAAGCAGGCTATGCCCCTGAGATGGCCTATTTCGAGTGCCTGCACGAGCTGAAGCTGATCGTCGACCTGATGTACGAAGGCGGCATCGCCAACATGAACTACTCGATCTCCAACAACGCGGAATACGGCGAATACGTGACCGGCCCCCAGGTCATCAACGCCGAGTCCAAGGCTGCGATGAAGCAATGCCTGGCCAACATCCAGAACGGTGCCTACGCCAAGCGCTTCATCCTCGAAGGCCAGGCCAACTACCCCGAGATGACCGCCTGGCGCCGCAACAACGCCGCGCATCAGATCGAGGTCGTCGGTGCCAAGCTGCGCGCCATGATGCCCTGGATCGCCGCCAACAAGCTGGTTGATCATTCCAAAAACTAAATGCGTGAGCGGTGAGGGGTGAGGCGTGAGGGCGACGAGCCCCGCCTCACCCCTTTCTTCTCGCCCTTTGCTGACATGTCACAACCCCTTATCGCCCGCGAGGGCTGGATGGTCCTGCTGGCTGCATTTGCTGCCGCGCTGATTGCAACCTGGCTGATCGGCTACTGGTCGATTCCGTTCTGGATCTGGGCGGTGTTTGCGCTGCAGTTCTTCCGCGATCCCGTGCGCGTGCCGCCAGCCGACGAGGACGCCGTGATCTCGCCGGCCGACGGCCGCATCGTCTCGGTGGAAAAGGTCAGGGACGAATACCTCGACCGCGATGCGTTGAAGATCAGCGTGTTCATGAACGTGTTCAACGTGCATTCGAACAAGAGCCCGATCGACGGCGAGGTGAAGGGGCGCTGGTATACGCCGGGCAGCTTCGTCAACGCCGACCTCGACAAGGCTTCCACCGAGAACGAGCGCAACGCGATCTGGATTCAGAACGCCCGCGGCGATGTCACGTCGGTGCAGATCGCCGGCCTGATCGCGCGCCGCATCCTGTGCTACGTCCGCATCGGCGACAAGCTGACGCGTGCCCAGCGCTATGGTTTCATTCGTTTCGGCTCGCGCGTGGATGTCTATCTGCCGACGAGCGCGCGCGCCGAAGTCACGATCGGGCAAAAAGTCACCGGTGGGCGTACCATATTGGCACGCTGGTAATCGTTGACGCTTATGCTCGAATTCAACCATCGCAAAGACGAAATCAAACGCACGCGCATGCGTGACCGCGGGATTTATCTGCTGCCCAACCTGTTCACCACCGGTGCGCTGTTCGCCGGCTTTTATGCCGTGGTGCAGGCGATGAACGGACGCTTCGAGCACGCGGCCGTCGCGATCTTCATCGCCATGGTGCTCGATGGCCTGGACGGGCGGGTGGCGCGCATGACGCATACGCAGAGCGCGTTCGGCGCCGAATACGACAGCCTGTCCGACATGGTGTCGTTCGGCGTGGCGCCCGCGCTGGTGATCTACGAGTTTGCGCTGCAGGGCATGGGCAAGATTGGCTGGATTGCGGCATTCGTCTACTGTGCAGGCGCCGCGCTGCGCCTGGCGCGCTTCAATACCCAGATCGACACCGTGACCGACAAGCGCTTTTTCCAGGGGCTGCCCAGTCCTTCGGCGGCCGCCTTGATCGCCGGCTTCGTCTGGGTGATGGTCGAATACGGCGTGGATGGCGAAGACGTGCGTTGGCTGGCCGCGGTGCTCGCGCTGGTCGGGGGGCTCACAATGGTCAGCAATTTCCGCTACTACAGCGGCAAGGAAATCAACCTCAGGAAGAGTGTGCCGTTCTTTGTCATCCTGCTGGTGGTGCTGGCTTTCGTGCTGGTTTCGACGAGCCCGCCCGAGGTGCTGTTCGGGGTGTTCGTCCTCTACGTGCTGTCCGGTTTCGTCGATGTCCTGATGCGGCTGTCGTCGCGCCGGAAGCCGGCCGCGTCCGGGGCACCCTTGCAGCGCGACGAAAAATAGATAGAATCAGGAACATGTCTTATCGGTCTCAACCGTCGTTTCTTGTCTGCCTGTCGAACGTCCTGTTCGGCAGCCTGCTGCTGCGCTCCGCGCGCGCATACTAAATTCCCCCTCCCTGCCGTACCCGTGCTGCCAGATTCTGGCGGCAAGCCCTTTATAATGCGTCGGTCCGAAGCGATAGCGATTTCGGCACCGACCCTCCATGGAGCCAGCCATGAACGACCGTTTGTTTATCTTTGACACCACCTTGCGCGACGGCGAGCAAAGCCCCGGCGCGTCGATGACCAAGGAAGAAAAATTGCGCATCGCGCGCCAGCTGGAAAAGCTGGGCGTGGATGTGATCGAGGCCGGCTTTGCCGCAGCGAGCCCCGGCGACGCCGATGCGATCCGGGCCATTGCCGAAGCCATCCAGGGTTCGACCGTCTGCTCTCTGGCGCGCGCCAACGAGCGCGACATCCATGCGGCGGGCGGGGCGATCAAGCCAGCGAAATCCGGCCGCATCCACACTTTCATCGCGACCAGCCCGATCCACATGGAGAAGAAGCTGCGCATGTCGCCCGACCAGGTCGTCGAGAACGCGGTCAAGGCGGTGAAGCTCGCGCTGGAATACACCGACGATGTCGAGTTCTCGGCCGAGGACGCGGTGCGCTCCGAGATGGATTTCCTGGTTCGGATTTTCGACGAAGTGATCAAGGCCGGCGCCAAGACGCTCAACGTGCCCGACACGGTCGGCTATTCGATTCCGGCCTTGTGGGGCGAGCGCATGAAGCAGCTGATCGAGCGCGTGCCGAATTCCGACAAGGTGATCTGGTCGACCCACTGCCATAACGACCTCGGCATGGCGGTCGCCAACTCGCTCTCGGCCGTGATGAACGGCGCACGTCAGGTCGAGTGCACGATTAACGGCCTCGGCGAGCGCGCCGGCAACGCGTCGCTGGAAGAGATCGTGATGGCGGTGCGTACCCGTCGCGACGTGTTCGACTGCGACAGCCGCATCGACGCCACGCAGATCGTGCCGGCGTCCAAGCTTGTGTCGACCATCACCGGCTATCCGGTGCAGCCCAACAAGGCCATCGTCGGCGCCAACGCGTTCGCGCACGAATCGGGCATCCACCAGGACGGCGTCCTCAAGCACCGCGAGACCTACGAAATCATGCGTGCCGAGGACGTGGGCTGGCATGCCAACCGCCTGACGCTCGGCAAGCTGTCGGGCCGCAATGCCTTCAAGACCAAGCTGGCCGAGCTCGGCATCGTGCTCGACAGCGAAGAAGCGCTCAATACCGCGTTTGCCCGCTTCAAGGACCTGGCCGACAAGAAGCGCGAGATCTTCGACGAGGACCTGCAGGCGCTGGTGTCCGACGAAGGCTATGCCGCCGATCACGAGCGCTTCAAGCTGGTGTCTATGAAAGTCTGTTCCGAGACCGGCGAAGTGCCGCGCGCGCAGCTGGTCTTCACCGACGAAGGGGCGGAGCAGCAGGCCAGCGGCGTGGGCTCGGGCCCGGTCGATGCGGCCTTCAAGGCGCTGGAATCGGTGGTCAACAGCGGAGCCAACCTGCTGTTGTATTCGGTCAACAACATCACCAGCGGCACCGACGCGCAGGGCGAGGTGACCGTGCGGCTGGCGCTGGACGGCCGCGTGGTCAACGGGCAGGGCGCCGACACCGATATCGTGGTGGCTTCGGCCAAGGCCTACCTGCATGCACTGAACAAGCTTCATAGCAAGAACGAACGCGCGCACCCACAGGTGTGAACGTGTTGGAAAAACGCCCTTCGGGGCGTTTTTTTATGGCCGGTCGTTCGGCGGGATGGCCGGTAACTTGCGTCCGGGCGCCAACCCTTTCATGATGTTCCACATGAACCCGATCCGGAGCTGACGACATGAGCAAGGCTGATCAAACCGCTTCCACCATTCGCCTGTTCACGCGCGTGCCGTTCGATGCGGAAGGGGTGCTCGACATCGAACCGAACCGCCATGAATGCCGGCTGGTGGATATCTCGTTGAAGGGGGCGCTGGTCGAGCGGGATCAGCCCTGGCAAGCGGCCATCGGCATGCTGTGCAGCCTCAGCGTCCGGCTGGCGAACGAGGGGGCCGACATTCTGATGAAGGGCGAAGTCGCCCATGTGGAGAATGGGCGGCTGGGCGTGCGCTGCACCGAGATCGACCTCGACAGCATGACCAACCTGCGGCGCCTGGTCGAGCTGAACCTGGGCGACGAAACCATCCTGCAACGTGAACTTCAGGCCATGGTGAAAGCCCGCAGGAAGGCCTAGCGCCCCCCATCGGTTTGGCCGTCAGGGGCGAGCCACCCCGGACCGCGATTCCGTGGGTAGCCGATCAGGGTTTGCACCGGAACGACCACGCGGATTGCCGGGCCCAGTCTGCCAGTTCGTTTGCCGGCAGGGGGTGGCTGACATGGTAGCCCTGCGCGTGGTCGCATCCCAGTTTTCCAAGCATGGCCAGCGATTGCGGGGTTTCGACGCCTTCGGCGACGACCCGGTAGCCCAGGTTGTGGGCCAGGTCGATGGTAGAACGAACGATCACGGCATCGTTCTCGTCTTCCGTCATGTTCAGCACGAAGGACTTGTCGATCTTGATCGAGTGAATGGGCAGTTTCTTCAGGTAGGCCAGCGAGGAATAGCCAGTCCCGAAGTCGTCGATCGATACCTTGACGCCGAGATCGCGCAGCCGGCTGATCGCCTTTGCGCCATGCTCAATGTCCACCATCAGGATGTGCTCGGTGATCTCGATCTCGACGTGTTCCGCCGCAAGCGTGCCGTCATCGCCCGCCAGCAGGGCCTGCAGCTTGTCCACCAGGAGCGGGTCCTCGAAGGCGCGCGCCGTCACGTTGACGGCGATGCGCAAGGCCAGGCCGGCCGCCTGCCAGCGCTTGCATTCGCGGATCGCCGCGCGGAGCACCCAGTCGGTGATGGGACCGATCAATCCCGTGCTTTCGGCAAACGGAATGAACTGGTCCGGATAGATCATGCCGTATTCGGGGTGGTTCCAGCGTATCAGGGCTTCGACGCCGATGACCGTCCTGCTGGTCAAGTCGATCTGGGGCTGGTAGTGCAGCACGAACTCGTTTCGGGCAAGGGCGTGACGCAAGTCGGTTGAAAGCTGCAGGCGTTCCTGGGTGTGCGGATCGTTGTCCGGGTCGTAGAACAGGAAACCGCAGCGGGTGTGCTTGGCGCTGTACATGGCAACGTCCGCCCGGCTCATCAGCACGCCGGCCTGGTCGCCGTGCTCAGGGTAGAGGGCGATGCCGATGCCCGCGCCGAGGAAGAGTTCATTGCTTTCGAACCAGAAGGGATCGAGGAAGCAGTCCAGAATATGACGCGCCACCTTCGTGGCCGAGCCTTCGGTGGCATGCGCGTCGGACAGCAGGACGGCGAATTCGTCGCCGCCCAGGCGGGCCAGGGTGTCGCTCTCCCGCAGCACGCCCTTCAGCCGCTGCGCCACCTGGCGCAGCACTTCGTCTCCCGCGGGATGCCCCAGCGTGTCGTTGATTTCCTTGAAGTGGTTGAGATCCATCAGCATCAGCACGACCTGCTTGCCGGGCTCGCGCCTGGCAAGCGCGATGGACTGGTTGAGGCGGTCGAACAGCAGCGAGCGGTTGGGCAGGCCGGTCAGGCAGTCGGTGGTGGCGAGAAACTGCAGGCGCTCGATGGTGGCCTTCGAGTCCGTGGTGTCGTCCATCAGCCCGTCGATGCGTTCGACGTTGCCGGCACTGTCCATGAACGGGTTGAATACGCGGCGAAACCAGCGCGGTTGTTCCCCGGGGGCCTGGACGCGGCTTTCCACCTCGACGCGATTGCCGCGCAGGGCTTCTTCCCAGGCGCGGTTGACGATGGGGCGGTCGTCCGGGTGGGTCCATCCCATGCAGGGAATCGGCAACTCGACATCGAGCGTGCAGATGTTGCGTGCGCCGGGGCTGAGGTAGATCAGTTCGTTTTGTTTGACATCGACCGACCACAGGACCTGCGGCAGGTTGGCGAGCAGCGCATTGACCTGCCCCTGCAGGGCTTCCGCCCGGCGACGCTCCCTGTCGGCGAGCGACATGGCGGACTGCCAGTAGCCTTCGAGCATCAGGCCCATGTCGCGGAACAACAGCTTGATGAGGATGCTTTCCAGCGACTCGTGGTGCACCGGGTCGATGTCCGGAAGGGTGGCGATGAGACGTCTCAGGTGATCGAGATACAGCTGGTAGGCGCCCATGATCCACACCGGCTCGATCTCGAAGCGGTAGTGCACTTCGCCGATGTGCATCAAGTCCTTGGCGGATGCTTCGCCGACCTGGCCATTGAGCAGCGAGCGGAAATGGTCGGCTTGTCGGGTCGCCAGTTCGTAGAGCTTGCCGCCGTTGTCCTGGTAGGTCTGCAGGACGGCCGACGTGATGGGAAACGCGAGCAGGTAGTCGTAGAACGCTTCGACGAACGTGGCGGACTGTCCGGTCAGCAAGTCGCGATAGCGCGACAGCAATTCGATCTCCTGCTCGGAGATGCGCAGGAAGGCATTGAATGCCTGGTTGATGTCGCGGGTAGAAGAAGCGTGCCTGGTGGGGGTTCCGGGAGGGTTGGCGGAAGGCCGGATCATGTCATGCGTGTGCAGCTGATTGTTATGAGATGATCCTAGCCGATTAACCATATTATAACAATGGTTATATGTTTCCAAGGGGCCGGCGGAGGGCCGGCAGGCCAGGCTAGCCCGGTCGATGCCGGGCGGCCTTTGGAAGGGGGTCAGCGGGCGAGTCGCGACGGCGCGCTCAGCTTGGCGTAGTAGATGGCGGCGAAGAAGAACACGACCGACAGCGCCACTTCGAGGCCGGCCAGCCAGGCCGACAGGCCGGTGTCCGACCAGGCCCGCACGACGCCTTCGGTGAAGTAGGCCAGCACCAGCATCGGCGCCCATTGGTAGGTGTAGCGCCGGCCCTTGAGGATGCCCATCAGCGGCAACAGCAGCGGCAGGGCCTTGAACGCCAGCGAGGAACCGCCGGGGCGAATCGGGGCCAGCACCAGCTCCCAGGCCAGGCACAGGAAGATGAGCGCGATCAGGCTCGCGCTCGAGACGGTTTGCAGGGTTTTCATGCGTGGGGCCTCGCAGGGCATGCCGACGGGACGGGCCGCATCACGCGGCCACCTTGAGGGCGGTTTCGGCGAGGCGCTTGCCGAGCGCGATGCACAGCGCGCGCTCCTCGTCGGTCAGCGGCCGGTCGTCGCTGGGGCCGGCCCAGTGGGAGGCGCCGTAAGGGGTGCCGCCGCTGGCGGTGTGGTTGACCTCGGGCAGGCTGTACGGCAGGCCGAGGATCAGCATGCCGTGGTGCAACAGCGGCAGCATCATGCTGGTGAGCGTGGTTTCCTGGCCGCCATGCAGGCTGGCGGTGGAGGTGAACACGGCAGCGGGCTTGCCGGCCAGGCTGCCTTTTGCCCACAGGGCGCCGGTGGTGTCGAGAAAATGCTTCAGCGGCGCGGCCATGTTGCCGAAGCGGGTGGGCGAACCGAGCGCGAGTCCGGCGCACTGCTCCAGGTCGGCCAGTTCCACGTAGGGGGCGCCTTCGTCCGGAACCGGGGGCGCTGCCACCTGGGTGACCGGCGCCACCGGCGGGACGGTGCGCAGGCGGGCGGAGGCGCCGCTCACCTGGTTGACGCCGCGCGCGACCAGTTGCGCCATGCTGCGCACGCTGCCGTGCGCGCTGAAATATAAAACAAGAATCTCGGTCATACAGGGGAGGAGGGGGCCAATACGGAAAATTCGGTCAGGTCGAAGCAGGCGGTCTGCTCGATGCGACGTCCGAAGCTTACCGTAAATTGCCGCGGCGGTTGCCAGACATCGGCTTCGATCCCGTGGTGATGGAGGTCGCGCGGCAGCAGCAGCCGGTCGGGCTGCTTGAGGGCGGGCAATCCGGGCAGGAACAGGGCGGGCTCCGGATGGTCCTTGCGATGGCCGCGCAGGGTGTGCACCCAGGCCGGCTGGATGCGGGGCGACAGCCTTTCCACGCCCAGCTGCACCTGCCGCGGATTCGGCATCTTGATCCAGCGGATCACGGCCAGCGACCACGCCGCAGCGTCGTCGCCGCGCACGGCGAGCGCCTCGCCCACTTTCAGGTTCAGCGGCCCATCCGGGCTGCCGCTGAGGGCCAGCCCGTTGGCGCTGTCGTTGCTGACATTCCAGCGGGTGGCATTGACCGCAACGAGCGCGGCGAAAAACGACCGGGCATCGCGCACCGGGAGGTCGTGGCCTGTCTCGGGCTTGAGTTCGGCCTGCTGCGGCACCAGTTCGAGCAGGCGGTGGATCGCGGCCACGCCTGCCACGACCTGCACGGTTTCATCCGTGACCGGATAGCGTTTGAAGGCGCGGTCGGCGCCGGCTTTCCAGAGCGCGTACAGGTGCTTGCACAGCCGCATCAGCAGTCCGCTGTCCATGTCGGGTGGCAAGCCGAGGCGACGGGGCGTATCGCCGGTGCGCAGGCGCACCGCGGTGTCGTAGAGATGCTGGCCGAGGGCGTCGGTGTCCAGCCACCAGTCGCATGCGTCGGGGCCGGGTGCCTGGTGGAGCGGGCCGTGGTCGCTGTCGGCATCGATCGCGAAGCCAGCGTGTCCGGCGGGTGGGGGCGAGGTGCCCAGGGTGGCGAGCGTGCCGAACGTGTCCAGGATCATGCGCGTGTGCGCCAGCTCCTGCGGGCTCATGTGCGGCGGGTCGGCCAGCGCCAGCAGCAGCGCCTGGCGATAGACCAGGCTGGCGGACGGAAGCCCATCCACCGACAGCCCGGCCAGGTCGGACGACTGGGCAAAGTCGTGTACCTGGTGCATTTCCAGCCATACGCCTTCCGGCAAGGGCGCGTAGGTCAGGTAGCAGGCCGCCTGCAGGTCGCGCAGCGCCATCAGCAGACGTGCCACCACCTCGGCCGTGCGCCTGGGCGTGGCGCGGCCGAACCGCGGGTTGGCCAGCGCCAGCAGCACGTGCTTGTAGCCTGTGCTGTGCTCGATCAGCAATTCGCGCAACAGCACGCCGGCCTGTCGCTGCGGGGCGAGGGGCGGCACGCCGGCGTTTGCCAGCAGGTCCTCCAGGCTGGCGGCCACGCGCTCGACCACCGGTCGATACACGGCGAGCAGCGCCAGCCGCTCGTCGGCCCCGAGCGGCTGGCGGTTCAGCGAGAACAGCGCATAGGTCAGTTGCTGCGCGGCGTCCGGCGGGCTGGCGAACGGCAGGCGGGCGAGCCATTCCGAAGCGGCCCGGGGGCGAGTTTCCGCCGTGTGCTTGAGCGCCGAACGCTCATTGCCGGGAACGCTCAGGGTCAGCATGGCCTAGTCGAACACGACCGTCTTGTTGGCGTAGACCAGGACGCGATTGTCGAGGTGCCACTTCACCGCGCGCGACAGCACCACCTTTTCCAGGTCGGCGCCCTTGTTGATGAGGTCGCCGATACTGTCGCGGTGCGAAATGCGCGTCACGTCCTGTTCGATGATCGGGCCGTCGTCCAGCGTTTCGGTGACGTAGTGGGCGGTGGCGCCGATCAGCTTGACGCCCCGCTCGAAGGCGCGATGGTAGGGTTTGGCGCCATGAAAGGCCGGCAGGAAGGAGTGGTGGATGTTGATGACGCTATTGGGATAGTGGCGGATGAAATCGCCGGACAGCACCTGCATGTAGCGCGCCAGCACGATGAAGTCGATCTGCTGGTCGCGCAGGATCGCCAGCTGGGTCTTCTCGACTTCCTGCTTGGCGTCCTTGTGCACGGGCAGGTACTGGTAGGGGATGCGGTAGGCGTCGGCGAGCCAGCGCGTGTCCTCGTGATTGCTGATGATGATCGGCAGGTCGCAGTGCAGTTCGCCGCTCTGGTAGCGGTAGAGCAGGTCGGCCAGGCAATGGTCGAACTTGGACACGAACACCGCCATGCGCGGCCTGCGGCGCGACTCGGCCAGGCGCCACACCATGCCGAAGCGGCTGGCCACGGGCTCGAACGCGGTGGCGAACTCGGCCAGGTCGAGGGTGAAGCCGTCCATGTCCCATTCCACGCGCATCAGGAACAGCTGCAGTTCGGCGTCCTGGTGCTGGTCGGCGTGCAGGATGTTGGCGTTGTGCAACAGCAGGAAATTGGCGATCGCTGCCACCTGCCCTTTCTGGTCGGGGCAGGAAATCAGCAGAACGGCGGTATGGCGCATGGCATCAGGGGGTTTGGGGCGGTTTTTCATTATCTTAACCAATAATACCCCGCATGGCCCGATGGGATTCATGCTGCATTCGTACCTCGACGGGGGCATGTCGGGTAAAATATTTTTTGTGTATTAGTTTTTATTAATAAGCTTACATTATGGGGCGGACCCCGTTACGGGTCTCCGCGCCGCACAACCAGGGGCCAATCGCATGTCTTTTCTCACCAATTCCGTCGCCGTGAACCTCACCCTGTTCGTGCTGTTCGTGTTCTCCGTGGTGACCTGGATGCTGATCCTGTCCAAG
>JBFHQA010000038.1:0-20988 GCA_041592455.1 Thiobacillus sp.
CATCAAAACCCCAAACATTACAAACTGGAGCGGGAGAAGGGAATCGAACCCTCGTCATAAGTTTGGAAAACTTCTGCTCTACCATTGAGCTACACCCGCATGGGGTGGCCGTGGTTGTCAAGCCAAGCGCAACAACCACGCTCCTCACACTTCGCCCTGCTCTAACTACTCAAATTCTGGTGGTGGGGGAAGGATTCGAACCTTCGAAGGCAGAGCCGTCAGATTTACAGTCTGATCCCTTTGACCGCTCGGGAACCCCACCCAAACGAAGCGCGGAATTATAGGGGCTTACGAATCACGCTGTCAAACATCCCGTGCGAAAAAAACGAATATTTCACACATTGAACAGGAAATTCATGACATCGCCATCCTTGACGATGTATTCCTTGCCCTCGGCGCGCATCTTGCCGGCTTCCTTGGCGCCCTGCTCGCCCTTGCAGGCGATGAAATCGTCGAAGGAAATCGTCTGCGCCCGGATGAAGCCACGCTCGAAATCGGTGTGGATCGCGCCCGCCGCCTGAGGCGCGGTGTCGCCCTTGCGGATGGTCCAGGCCCTCACCTCCTTCACGCCGGCGGTGAAGTAGGTTTGCAGGCCCAGCAGATCATAGGCCGCGCGGATCAGGCGGTTGAGACCAGGCTCGTCCCAACCCAGCTCTTTCAGGTATTCGACACGATCCTCGGGTGACAGCTCCTGCAGCTCGGCTTCCAGCGCGGCGCACACCGGCACCACGGGCGCATTCTCGCGGTCTGCGAAGGCTTTCAGGGCGTCGAGCATGGGGTTGTCGTGGAAGCCGTCTTCGTCGACGTTGGCGACGTAGAGCGTGGGCTTGACCGTCATCAGGCACAAGGGCTTGATCGCAGCCAGGCCTTCGGCATCGAGTCCGGCCGCGCGCGCGGGACGCCCTTCGTTGAGGGCCGCCAGCACGGGCTTCAGCGCAGCCACCAGTTTCTGGGCTTCCTTGTCGCCGGCCCGCGCGGTCTTCTCGGAGCGCGCCAGCGCCTTTTCCACGCTGGCAAGGTCGGCCAGCGCCAGTTCGGTGGCGATGGTTTCGACGTCCGACAGGGGGTCGACCTTGCCGGCAACGTGGATCACGTTATCGTCATGAAAGCAGCGCACGACATGGCAGATGGCGTCGGTCTCGCGGATGTTCGCCAGGAACTGGTTGCCCAGGCCCTCGCCCTTGGAGGCGCCCGCCACCAGGCCGGCAATATCCACGAATTCGACAATCGCCGGCACGATTTTCTGCGGGTTGATGATCCCGGCCAGCTGCGCCAGGCGCGGATCGGGCACCTCGACGACGCCGGTGTTCGGCTCGATCGTGCAGAAGGGATAGTTTTCCGCCGCGATGCCCGCCTGGGTCAGCGCATTGAAAAGCGTGGATTTGCCGACGTTAGGCAGGCCGACGATGCCGCATTTGAGACTCATAACTTCATCCTGGATTAGGGGCTTTTCACCTGGGGTTTGGTATTGGCGCGCTGGGTGGCTGCATTCCACTCGCCTTTCTCGATCAGGGGCCACAGATCGACCGCACGCTCGATCGCGTGGTCGATCTCGTCCTGCTCCTCGCGGCGCGGCGGCTTCAGGACAAAGTTCGCCACCTCGTTGCGATCGCCCGGATGACCGATGCCGATGCGCAGGCGCCAATAGTCCTGCGTGCCCAGATGCGAGGTGATGTCCTTGAGGCCGTTGTGCCCGCCCATCCCGCCGCCGAACTTGAGGCGCAACTGGCCGGGCGGAATGTCGAGCTCGTCGTGGACGACCAGAATCTCGGCCGGTTCGATGCGATGGAATCGCGCCAGCGCGCCCACCGCCTGGCCGGACCGGTTCATGAAGGTCTGCGGCAGCAGCATCCAGACGCTTTTCGGACTGCGGCCGACAATGCCGTGAAAGCGGGGCTCCACCGAAAGGCCCACCCCCCAAGTTTGCGCGAGGCGCGCGCAAAACCAAAACCCGGCATTGTGCCGGGTTTCTTCGTAGTCGCGCCCCGGGTTACCGAGGCCGACAATCAGGCGAGGGGCGACGAGGCCTGGCGCTGCCATGACACTCCGGGAACGCAGCCCCAGCAGGGCTGCGAACCGGAATTACTCCTTCGGCTCTTCGGCTTCGGAAGCGGCAGGCGTCTCTTCGACCGGTGCGCCCTTGGGTGCATTCACCGAAGCGACCGTGGGGTTTTCCGCCGCAACGTGGGCGATCAGTTCGACCCCCTTGGGCAGGACCAAGTCGTTGGCGTGCAGGGCCGTTTCAACTTCCATCTTGCCCATGTCCACTTCGATGAATTCGGGCAGGTCGCGCGGCAGGCACTGGACCTCGATCTCGTTCAGGATGTGGTGGGGCTTGCCGCCGCCGGTCTTCACGCCCGGGCAGGTTTCGGCATTGACGAAGTGCAGCGGCACCTTGACGTGGATTGCATGGCCCTTGACGACGCGCTGGAAGTCGACGTGCAGCACCTGCTGCTTGTAGGGATGCCACTGCGAATCGCGCAGCAGGACGGATTCCTTGGCACCATCGATGTTCAGCGTCAGCACGGAGGCGTGAAACGCTTCCTTGCGCAGGGCGTGGTACAGCGCGTTGTGGTCCAGTTCGATCTGGACAGGGGTAGCTTCGCCACCGTAGACGATTCCGGGGACCTTGCCAGCGTGGCGCAGGCGGCGGCTCGCACTCGACCCTTGCGCTTCACGCTTGGAAGCAATGACTTCGATTTCCATGTTACTTCTCCTAAGTTGACAAAAAAACCCCCGCGACCAGGGGCATTCGACCAGCCCTACTCGATGAAGAGCGAGCTGACGGAATCTTCGTTGCTGATGCGGCGGATCGTTTCCGCCAGCAGTTCTGCCACCGACAATTGCCGGATTTTTGCGCACGCGCGCGCGTCGTCGCGCAGCGGGATGGTGTCGGTCACCACCAGTTCGTCGAGCGCGGAATTCGTCACGCGCTCGGCCGCGCTGCCGGACAGCACGGGGTGCGTGCAGTAGGCCATGACGCGCTTGGCGCCGTGTTCCTTCAACGCGTTGGCCGCCTCGCACAGCGTGTTGGCGGTGTCGACCATGTCATCCATGATGATGCAGGTGCGGTCCTTGACGTCGCCGATGATGTGCATGACCTTGGCGACGTTGGGCTTGGGACGCCGCTTGTCGATGATCGCCAGGTCGCACTCGAGGCGCTTGGCGATCGCGCGGGCGCGCACCACGCCACCGACGTCGGGCGAGACCACGACGAGATCCGGATGGTTGCGCTTCCAGATGTCGCCGAGCAGGATCGGGCTCGAATAGATGTTGTCGACCGGCACGTCGAAGAAGCCCTGGATCTGGTCGGAGTGCAGGTCCATCGTCAGCAGGCGGTCGATACCGACGCCCTGCAGCATGTTGGCGACGACCTTGGCGGTGATCGCGACACGCGCCGAACGGGTGCGGCGGTCCTGCCGCGCGTAGCCGTAATAGGGAATCGCCGCCGTGATGCGGCCGGCAGACGCGCGCTTCAGCGCATCGACCATGACCATGACTTCCATCAGGGTGTCGTTGGTCGGCTGGCAGGTCGACTGCAGCACGAACACGTCCTTGCCGCGCACGTTCTCGAGGATTTCGACCATCACCTCGCCGTCCGAGAAACGCGACACAGTGGCGCGGCCCAGATGGATATTGAGATGGCGCACCACGTCGCTGGCGAGACGCGGGTTCGCATTTCCGGTAAACACCATCAAGTTGTCTATGGACACGCGAGTCTCCGACGATAGGGCTCAGAACTTCACAACAAAAACAGCCGCCGGTGGCGGCTGTTCATTCACTTGGCGCCGCCACAGGCGGCTGCTCGCTTATCTGGCTGGGGAGGTAGGGATCGAACCTACGAATGTCGGAATCAAAATCCGATGCCTTACCACTTGGCGACTCCCCAATAAAATGGGCACTGCTCAGGCGCAGTAGTCGTACAGCGGATGCTTGTCGAGACCCTGCGCCACAAAACCCTGCATCGTATCGGGCAGGTGGCGCAACACGTCTCGCGCCGCCTCTTCCGTATCGAACGATGCAAACACGCAGGCACCCGAACCGGTCATCCTCGCCTCGCCAAAACGGCCCAGCCATTCGAGATGGCGGGCGACTTCCGGGAAGCGCCTGACAACCACCGGCTCCAGGTCGTTTCGACCCATGCCTGCGGAAAAGGGCGCTATTTTGAGGGGTGGCGTGTTTCGTGTCAATTCCGGCGCACTAAAAATTGATGCGGTCGGCACCTGCACGGGTGGCATCAACACCACATACCAGGCCGCCGGGGCGCTCGCCGGCTGCAGGATTTCCCCGACGCCCTCGGCGAAGGCGGTCTGTCCGAACACGAAAACAGGCACGTCAGCACCCAGTTGCAGCGCCAGATCCTGCAAGGCCTGGCGTGACAGGTTGACGTGCCACAGGCGATTGAGCGCGAGCAGGACCGTCGCCGCATCCGAACTGCCGCCCCCGAGCCCGCCGCCCATCGGCAGGCGCTTGTCCAGGCGGATGCCGACGCCGGCGCCGTCGGGTGCATGCGCCTGCATCAGTCGCGCGGCGCGCACGGTCAGGTCGGTTTCCTCGGGCACGCCCGGCAGGTCGCCCTCGCGCACGACGCGACCGTCTTCTCGAAGCTGCAGGTGCACGGTGTCGCCGTGATCGATCAACCGGAACACGCTTTGCAAAAGGTGGTAGCCGTCTTCACGACGGCCGATCACGTGCAGGAACAGGTTCAGCTTGGCCGGGGCCGGATAGGCGTGGGTCATTTGTCCTGCCATGTGTCGGCCACCAGTCGAATCTGCAGGCCCTCTCTCGCCACGACCAGCTTGCGGGGGCGCAAGGGCGCGTCGTCCGCATACTGCAGATAGTCGATCACCCAGCCGTCCTGCCTGAGCTGCGTGAAACGGCCGTAATCGTCCCGGGTCGCCTCGAAGGCGCTGCCCGGCGCTGGCCGGGCCTGGATCCACCACACCATGCCGGATACGGGCAGCCCATATCCGAGCACGCTGCGCGTCAGCGCCTCGGCATCGGGCGCGCGCCGGGGTTCCTGGTTCGGCACTTCGAGCAGGGCCCCACCGGGCTGGAGCACGATGCGCGCCACGCCCTGGCCGAGCGGCGAAGTCAGCAGGACCTCGTCGACGCCTGCCGTATGCTGCCAGGTGACCTGGCCGGACAGGCTGTCCTCTTCGGTCCGCATGCCCAGCCGCCCCTGCAGGATCCAGTTTTCGGACAAGCCGGCTTGCGTGCCTGCCGGGGCGGGCGGCGGCACACTGGCGCAGCCCGCCACCCCGAGCGCCAGCACCAGCGCCGCTATCAATCGCGCCATCAGGGTTTCAGCCGTTTCAGGGTTTCCAGCAACACTTCGTTCTGCGGATGGAGTTGCAGGCTGGTCTGCCATAGCTTGCCGGCTTCGTCGCGCTGGCCGCGCGCCCACAGGACTTCGCCCAGATGCGCGGCAATTTCGGGGTCGGGACGGACCTTGTAGGCGCGTTCGAGATACTCCTGCGCACGCGCCAGGTTGCCCGACCGGTATTGCGCCCAGCCAACGCTGTCGAGGATGAAAGGATCGTCCGGCGCCAGCGCAATCGCCTTGTCGAGCAACTGGATGGCCTCGGCGAGCCGGTCGGTGCGGTCGGCGAGCGTGTAGCCCAGCGCGTTGTAGGCCTGGGCGTCGTCCGGACGCATGACGATCACGCGCCGCAGGTCGGCTTCCAGCACGTCCAGCTTGTCGAGTTTTTCGGCCGCCATGGCACGGTCGTACAGCAGGTTGGCCGAATCGGGATAACGCTTGAGCCCTTCGGTCAGGATGTCGAAGACGGCGACCGGCTGCCTGTTGTCTCTCAACAGTTCGGCGTGCGCCTGGATCAGCCGCACGCTCTGGGCGTCGTTTTCGCCCTGCGTCCCGGCCAGCAGGGCGCGCGCGGCGTCCAGTTTTCCCGACGCGGCAAGCAGGGCCGCCTGCCTTGCCCGGGCCGAGACCAGATAATTGCCGGAGCCGACGCGGGCGTAATGGTCCATCGCCGCATCGGGCTGCTTCATTTGCTCGGCAGCCTGACCCAGGTAGTAGTACACGGTATCCGGGTCGCGCGGGTTGTAATCCAGCGTCTGGGTCAGGAGGTCACGCGCCGCCTCGACGTCCCCCATCTGCAGCGACAGCAGCCCGGCCGCGAGCCCCACTTCGGCGTTGCGCGGAAAGTCGCGGGTCAGCCGGGTGAATTCGGTACGCGCCTCGGTGAACTGGTTGGCATTTACCAGCATGCGCGCATAGTTCAGGCGCATTTCGCGCGCGTTGGCATGCGTCGCCAGGAAGTCGCGCATGAACGTCAGTGCCGCTGCGCGCGAGGTTTTCGCCAGGATTTGCGCCCGCAGCAGCGCAGCCGTTTCCCAGCCCGGCCTCAGCGCATCGGCCTGCTGCAGGTACTCGACGGCCTGGTCGAGGCGCCCTGCATTGGCGGACGCCTGCGCGAGCGCATAGCGGGATTCCGGCACGGTCGGGTGGTCGGCTGCGAGGCGCTGGGTCAGCTGGAATGCATGTGCCGGATCGCGCACCTTGCCCGTCAACGCCGACAGGTGCATGAAAACCTTGGCAGGATCCACCTTGAGCAGCTCTCTGAGGACCGGCTCCGCTTCGTCCAGCTTGCTGTCGTTGAGCAGCAGGGCCACGAGGGTCTGCTTGGCCCGTTCGGAATCCTGGTCGCCCGCCGCCCACAGGCGCGTGGCTTCAAGCGCTCCTGCCTGATCGCGCGCGAACAGGGCGATTTCAGCGGACCGGCGAGCGACGCGTGGGTCCCGGGTCTGCCGGGCCAGATCCAGGTAGGTTGAGTGCGCAATCTGGATCTGGCCGCGCTGTCCCGCCACTTCCGCCACCAGGAACTTGAACAGGATGTCTGGCGTGAGCGGCTGCCTGGGCAGTTCGGGGCGGAATTTATCCACGCTGGCCTCGGCGACTTCCGCAGCAGGCTCGTTGACGGGCTCCGTCCGGGCTTCGGCGACTGGCTGGGGCGCAACCTGGGTTTCCGTCACTGCAGGCAGCGACGTCTTGACGCCGGGCTGGCTGCAGGCACTTGCCAGCGCCAGTGCAGCGTACAGGGGAAGGATCTTGAGGTGTTCCATAAACATGCCTTGCAGGGGAGTTGCCTGACTCGATTCTAAGCTTTCGAGCCTCGCCTGCAAGCAAGGTTCATTTCCGGCCTTCCGCGACCCTTGCCGGCAGGGCCTGGCTGCGCGCAAACAGACCATCGCCACGAACTTTGAATAAAATGGGCGGCTCGCCTGATTCCGGCTGCAGGCCCGCGGGGCCAGCCCCCCGGTTCAACGGCAGCCTACCCTTCACCGGTCCTGCAACCATGCCCGAATTACCCGAAGTTGAAACGACGCGCCTGGGACTGTTGCCGCGCTTGCGCGGGCGCACGCTGCGCCGCATCGTGATACGCAACCCGAGACTGCGCTGGCCCATTCCGCCCGAGCTTGCGGATCGACTCGAGAACCGCGGCCTGCAGGCGCTGACGCGGCGCGGCAAATACCTGCTGTTCGACTTTGGCGACGTCACGCAGATCGTCCATCTCGGCATGTCGGGGAGCCTGCGCTTTGCCGGGCCCGAGGAGCCCGCCGCCCTGCACGACCACGTCGACTGGGTGTTCGACGACGGCACGACGCTTCGCTTGCGCGATCCGCGCCGGTTTGGCGCCGTACTCGTGACGGACGACCCCGGACAGCATCCGCTGTTGTCGCATCTGGGCCCGGAGCCCTTGTCGCCCGCATTCGACGCAGCCTATCTGCACGCACAGTGCCAGCGGCGCGGAGCGGCCATCAAGCAAGTCATCATGGACGCCAGCGTGGTGGTGGGCGTCGGCAACATCTATGCGTCGGAGTCGCTGTACCATGCCGGCATCCGGCCCGCCACGGCAGCCCGGCGGCTAACGCGGCCTGCCTGCGCGCGACTGGTTGCCGCCATCCAGCGCGTCCTTGAGGCAGCGATCGCCGCAGGCGGCAGTTCGCTGCGTGACTACGTGCACAGCAGCGGCGAACTGGGCTATTTCCAGTTGCAAACCCGCGTCTACGATCGGGAAGGCCTGCCCTGCAAGACCTGCGGCACGCCCATTCGCCGCATCGTGCAGGGCCAGCGCGCCAGCTATTATTGCCCTGCCTGCCAGCATTAGGCTGGCTGGCGTATACATAAAGTTTGCACCCATCGTGCCGTTATATGACGATGCCCTATCGAGCGGACTGATCCGATGAAACCTACAACCCTGGTTGACGAATTCGAGCAGTACAGCGCCTGGCGCGATGCCGTGTTCGTGCGCATCGAGGCATTGCGCGACTGGCTGAACCTGCAGGAATTGAGCGACGGCGAAACCGAGCTGCGCCTCAACCAGCTGCTGGGCCGCCTGCAGGAGGACACGCTGAATGTGGCTTTTGTCGCCGAATTCTCGCGCGGCAAGTCCGAGCTGATCAACGCAATCTTCTTTTCCGACTATCGGCAGCGCGTCCTGCCGTCGGCCGCCGGACGCACGACCATGTGCCCGACCGAGCTGTATTACACGCCGACCCAGCGCCCTTCCCTGCGCCTGCTGCCGATCGAGACCAAGACCCGCGAGGGCAGCATTGCCGACTTCAAGCGCGACCCCGACGCCTGGACCGAATACCCGCTCAACCTGGACTCGGCCGAGGAAATGAGTGCCACGCTGATGCGCCTGGCCGACACGCTGCCCGTTGACGCAGCCACTGCCGAGTCCTACGGACTGATCAATCCGAAAGACGAGGAAACCGCCCGCAACCTGGCGCGCGACGGCAGCATTGCGATTCCGCGCTGGCGCCATGCGCTGATCAATTTTCCGCACCCTCTGTTGAAGCAGGGCCTGGTCATCCTCGACACCCCCGGCATGAATGCGATCGGCACCGAGCCGGAGCTCACGCTCAACATGCTGCCCAGCGCCCACGCTGTGCTGTTCCTGCTTGCCGCCGACACCGGCGTCACCAAGTCCGACATCGAGATCTGGCGCCAGTACATTGCCCCGGTGCAGGGCGCCAGCCGCGCCCGCCTCGTGGTGCTGAACAAGATCGACGGCCTGTGGGACGAGCTCAAGGACCCTTCGGTGGTCGATGCCGAAATCGAGAAGCAGGTGGCCAGCAGCGCCGCCCTGCTCGACCTGCCCCCGAGCCAGGTCTACCCGGTGTCTGCGCAGAAGGCGCTGGTGGCCAAGGTGCGCAACGATGCCGACCTGCTGGCCCGCAGCCGGCTGCTTGAACTCGAAACGGCGCTCACCCAGGAATTGATCCCCTGCAAGCAGGCACTGGTCAGTGAATCGACCCAGGCATGGGTCGAGGACGTCGTCGTCAAGACGACCGAGCTGCTGGAAACACGGCTCGCGAATATCCAGGACCAGGTGGACGAGCTGCAGGGGCTACGCGGCAAGAATCGCGACATCATCCAGCAGATGATGATCAAGGCCAACGAAGACAAGCTGAATTTCGATCGCGGCCTGCAGCAGTTCAACGCGCTGCGCAACGTGTTCGCGAGCCAGGTCGGCACGCTGCGCGAGCGCCTGGGCCTGAAGACCTTGCGCGACGAGGTGCGCCGCACCCGCAAGACCATGGAACAAAGCCATTTCAGCACGGGGCTGCGCGAGGCCATGGGACAGTTCTTCCGTCAGCTGGACGGTAACCTGAGCGCATCTGCCACGACCATCCGCGAAATCCGTTCGATGATGACGGCGATGTACCAGAAGTTCAGCGACGAACACGGCCTGGCTGCGGTCAACCCTCCCGAACACAGCCTGCGCAAATACCGCAAGGAAATGGCCCGCCTGGAGCGCATTTTCGAGGAACGCTTCAATACCGTGTTCAAGATGCTGACGCTCGGCCAGCACCAGTTGACCTCGCGCTTTTTCGAAACGCTGGCCAGCAAGGTGGTCCAGGTGTTCGAACTCGCCAACAGCGAAACCGAAGCCTGGCTCAAGGCCTTGATCGCCCCGATGGAAACCCAGGTGCGCGAGCACAAGATCCAGTTGAAACGGCGCCTCGAAAGCGTCAGCCGCATTCACCTGGCGACAGAAACGCTCGACGAGCGGATCGCAGAGCTGGAAACCACGATCGAAGCCGTCAGCGATCAGCTCGACCAGTTGGCCCGCATCAATTCACGCATCAGCGATGCGCTGGAAGACAGGCTGGGCCACGACCGGCTGGCCCGGACGGCCTGACCGGCTCAGCCTGCGGTCAGGCGCAGGAATTTTTCCTGGAGTTGTTCCTTGGACTCGGGGTAATCCGGGTTCAGCGGGATGCAATCGACCGGACACACCTCGACGCACTGGGGCGTATCGAAGTGTCCCACGCACTCGGTGCACTTGTTGGGATCGATGATGTAGATCTCGTCGCCCTGGGAGATGGCGTCGTTGGGGCATTCGGGCAGGCAGACGTCGCAATTGATGCATTCGTCCGTAATCATCATTGACATGCAATTCTCCGATCAATATCAGTTTTTTCTTATTTTCTCACTTAATCGCTGCGCCACCAATGGGTGGACAAAGGGCGACACATCCCCGCCCAGCTGGGCGATCTCGCGAATCATGCTGGCCGAAATGAACATGTACTGGTCCGAGGGGGTCAGGAACAGGGTTTCGATGTCCGGCTTGAGGTTGCGGTTCATGCCCGCGAGCTGGAACTCGTACTCGAAGTCGGACGCTGCCCGCAGGCCCCGCAGCACGGCAATCGCGCCCTGCTCGGCGACAAAGTCGATCAGCAGGCCGGAGAAGCCTTCCACCCGCACCTGCGGCAGGTCGGCCAGCACGTCGCGAGCCATCTGCACGCGTTCATCCAGGCTGAAATAGGCGCGCTTGTTGCGGGATTCGGCCACGGCGACAACGACATGATCGAACAGACGGACCGCGCGCCGCACCAGGTCCTCGTGGCCGCGCGTAATCGGATCGAACGTACCGGGATAGACAGCCGTCAGCATCATGCCTCCTTGATCAGCAACGCGAAATGCGAACGCCCCGCGCGCCCGCTGCGGTGGATGATAAACCCTGGCGGCGCGACCACTTCCTTTCCCTGCTCGACATAGACCAGGCCGCCCGGCTTGAGATGCGGGGCCAGGCCGGCCAGAACGGTTTCCGCCAGGCCGCTGTCGAATGGCGGATCGATAAAGACGAGGTCGAAGGTTTCCCGGTTGTTGGCCAGCCAGGCCATCGCATCGGCACGCAGGACGTCGACCGCGCCGGCCCCCAGCAGGGCCCGGTTCTTTTCCAGCGCGTCGAGCGCGGCGCGCTCGCGTTCGATCATGACGACACGGGCCGCCCCGCGCGAGGCGGCCTCGAAGCCCAGCGCCCCGCTGCCGGCGAACAGGTCGAGACAGGTCCAGCCGGGCAGGTCCTGTCCCAGCCAGTTGAACAGGGTTTCGCGGACGCGGTCCGGGGTCGGACGCAGACCGCTGCTGCCGGGAAAATCCAGCAGGCGGCGGCGATACTGGCCGCCGATGATGCGCACCCGGTTGGACACGCCATGCGCCCGCCTGGGGGCCGCCTGCTTAGCGAGCACGGTCCGCTCCCACCACCACGGTCACCAGCTTGCCAGGGTCGAGCCGGCGGGCGAACGCCTGCTTCACCGCCGCCACGTCGACCGCATTGACCTGGTCGACCCAGGTATCCAGGTAATCCAGCGGCAGCCGGTAAAAGCCGATCACCGAGAGGTATTCCAGGATTTTCCGGTTGCTGTCGATGCGCAGCGGGAATCCGCCGGTGAGGTTGGACTTGGCCTGATTGAGTTCGGCTTCGCTGGGGCCTTTTTCGACGAAGTCCCTCAGGGTATCCCGCACCACCTTGAGCGCATCGTTGGTCTGCTCGAGCTTGGTCTGCAAGCCCAGCTGGAACGGCCCGGCCTCGCCCAGCGGCATGAAGTAGCTGTAGGCGCTGTAGGCGTAGCCGCGCTTGTCCCGCACCTCGCGCATCAGCCGCGAATCGAAACCGCCGCCGCCCAGCACATAGTTGCCGACGAACAGCGGGAAATAGTCGGGGTCGGTGCGCGAGATGCCCACGCTGCCCATCAGTACATGGCTTTGCTTGGACGGGTGGGCCACACGAATCTCGGCGGGCGTGGCCGGCGCAGGGGCCGGCAACGGGGCAACAGCCGCGCCCCTGGGCAAGCCGCGGGCGAGCCGCTCCGCAATGGCCTCGGCCTCGCTGCGCGTGATGTCTCCCATCAAGGCGATCACGGCATTGGGCGCGCTGTAATGCGCGCGATAGAAGGCCTGGAGGTCGCCGCGCGTCAGCCTGGACACCGAGCCCATCTCCCCGGCCTCGTCGTGAGCGTAGGGGTGCGCACCATACAGCGCACGATAGAACGCCTTGCCGGCGACCTGGCCGGGGTCGGCTTCGGCTTCGCGGATCGCCGCGATCAGCCGATCCTTTTCACGCTTCACCACGGCCTGCGGAAATTCCGGCTGCTGCAGCACGCGGGCGAGCAGGTCGAGCGCCTTGCCCTTTTCGGCCGACGACGAGAGCGTGCGCAGGGTGACGCCTGCGCGGTCGCGGTCCAGGCGTCCGGACAGCACCGCCCCCACGTCGGCGAGGCCATGCGCGATCGCGGTATCCGACAGCCCGCCGGCGCCCTGGTCCAACAGCCCGTGCGTCAACTGGGCCAGCCCCGCCTTGCCGGCCGGGTCGCGCGCGCTGCCGGCGGGAAAATCCACCGCGACATCGAGCATCGGCAATTCGTGGCTTTCGACAAACACCACGCGCGCGCCCTGCGCGGTCTGCCAATGCTGGATGGACAGCGCCGCCTGGGCCGACAAGGGCGCCAGCCACAGCAGCACCAGAAGGGATCGAACGATCGTCATGGGGTTCATAAACGTCCAGTTTGTTGGCATGCCATTAGTTTGCATGGCGCCCTCCCGCCACAGCGGCGCTGCGCGCCGGCTTTTGCTCCAGGGGCTGCGGGTCGAGTTCGGCCACGCTCAGCTGGTCGTCCTTGAGCCACTCGCGCGCGGCCGCCTGCACCTCGCCGGCCGTCACTGCGCGCAGCTTGCCGACCCGTCCTGCCAGGGCCTCGGGCGGCAGGCCGGCCGTCACGTAATCGCCCAGTTGCATGGCCTGGTAGAACAGCGAGTCGCGCTGGTAGACCTCGCCCGCGATGACCTGGGCCTTGACCCGCGCCAGTTCGGCCTCGCTGATGCCCTCGCGCTTGATCCGATCGATCTCCGCCCGGATGGCCTTCTCCACGTCGGCGACCGTCTTGCCCGCGGCCGGGGTCGCGTCGATCATGAACATGGCCGGGCCACGCGACACGGCGTCGTATCCCGCACTCGCGTTGACCGCGATCTGGCGGGTCTTGACCAGCGACTTTTGCAGCCGCGCCGAATCGTTGCCGGACAGCACGCCCGCCAGGATCTGCAGGGCATAAGGCATCGTGTCCTTTTCCCAGTCTTTTAGCGCGGGCGCATGCCAGGCCATCAGCAGATACGGCAACTTGGCCGGTGCCTTCACCACGATGCGCTTGGTGCCGATCTGCGCCGGCTCGGCCTGCGGCTTGCGCTCGGGCAGCGGGCGTGCGGCCAGCGGCCCGAAATACCGTTTTGCCATGGCGATGACCTCGTCGGCCCTGACGTCGCCCGCAACCACCAGCGTGGCATTGTTGGGCGCATACCAGCGTGCGTACCAGTCGCGCGCATCCTGCGCGGTCATGTGCTGCAGGTCGTCCATCCAGCCGATGATCGGGCGGCCATAGGGGTGGGCCTGGTAGGCCGTCGCCATCAGGCGCTCGTACACCACCGACTGGGCCTGGTCTTCCGTGCGCAAACGACGCTCCTCCATCACCACCTGGATTTCCTTGGCGAACAGTTCGTCGCTGATGACGAGATTGGCCATCCGGTCCGCTTCCAGCTTCATCGCCAGTTCCAGGCGGTCTGTCTGCATCTGCTGGAAATACGCCGTGTGGTCACGGCTGGTAAAGGCGTTCTCGCGCCCGCCGGCAGCGGCAATGCGCTTGGAAAACTCGCCCGGCGGCACGTCTTGCGTGCCCTTGAACATCATGTGCTCGAGCACGTGCGCCACGCCGGTGGTGCCGTTGAACTCGTCGACCGAGCCCGCCCGGTACCACACCTGCGACACCATCACCGGCGCGCGGCGATCCTCCTGCACGATCACCCGCATGCCGTTGTCCAGCTTCACGTCGACCACGCCTGCCTGAGCGCTGCCGACCAGCAGCGCCAGCACGATTCCCCACATGATTCGCATGTTTTTTACCTCTGTTTGAATTGCGTCCAACAGGACACCCGCTCATTCCCGACGGAAGCCTGTGTGAGCGGAATGCCTGAATGATAAGATACAGCGTCCGTCAAACAGTTGTGCTGACAGCCCTGATCCGTGTTTAGTTTCTTCAAATCCAAAACCAAACCTGCACCCGAGGCAGAGGCGCTGCCCGAGCCGTCAGCCAGTCTGCCCGAACCGCCGCCCGAACCGCCGCCCGAACCGCCTTCGGCAGAAGCGACTGCCGTCGAAGCGAGCGTGCCTGCCCCCGAACCGGCTGTCGTCGAGACGCGCCTGGGCTGGGCACAGCGCCTCAAGCAGGGACTCGCCAAGACCCGCAACCGCCTGGGCGGGCAGCTGTCGAGCCTGTTTGGCGTGGGCCGCAAGATCGACGCGGAGTTGTTCGACGAGCTCGAGACCATCCTGATTACCGCCGACATCGGCGTGGAGGCGACCCAGAACCTGTTGGACAGCCTGCAGAAGACCGTGCGCCGCGAAGGGCTGACCGAGGCCTCCGACCTGCACGTCGCCCTCAAGAAGGCCCTCGTCGAGCTGCTCGCCCCGCTGCAGGCACCGCTCGACGTGACGCCGCACAAGCCCTTCATCATCATGATGGCGGGCGTCAACGGCGCCGGCAAGACCACGACCATCGGCAAGCTGGCGAAGCTGTATCAGTCGCAGGGACTGTCCGTGCTGCTGGCCGCCGGCGACACCTTTCGTGCGGCTGCGCGCGAGCAGCTGCAGGTCTGGGGCGAACGCAACAACGTCACGGTGGTGAGCCAGGAAAAAGGCGACTCGGCGGCCGTGATCTTCGACGCCATCCAGGCGGCGCGCGCACGCGGGATCGACATCGTGCTGGCCGACACCGCGGGCCGCCTGCCCACCCAGCTTCACTTGATGGAGGAAATCCGCAAGGTCAAGCGCGTCATCGAAAAGGCCATCCCCGGCGCCCCGCACGAAGTCCTGCTGGTGCTCGACGCCAACACCGGCCAGAACGCCGTGACCCAGGTCAAGGCCTTCGACGACGCGCTGGGCGTGACCGGCCTGACCCTGACCAAGCTCGACGGCACCGCCAAGGGCGGCGCGATCGCCGGCATCGCCCATGCCTGTTCGGCCCGGTCGCGACCGATTCCCGTGCGCTATATCGGCGTCGGCGAAAGCATGGACGACCTGCGGCCCTTCAATGCCCACGAGTTCGTCGAAGCCGTCTTCACATCCGAAGCCCCCCGCGCATGATCCATTTCAGCCAGGTCACCAAACGCTATCCCGGCGGGCATGAAGCCTTGACCGCCGTCAACCTCCTGATCGAGAAAGGCGAACTGGTGTTCCTGACCGGTCACTCGGGGGCCGGCAAGAGCACCCTGCTGAAGCTGATCGCCGCCATCGAGCGCCCGACCAGCGGCACGCTGTCCGTCAGTGGCCAGAACATCAGCCGGCTGTCGCACCGGGCCGTGCCCTATCTGCGCCGCAACATCGGCCTCGTGTTCCAGGACCACAAGCTATTGTTCGACCGCAACGTCATCGAAAACGTCGTGCTGCCGCTCGACATCGCCGGGTTCGACCGCCGCGAGGCGATGAAGCGCGCGCGCGCCGTTATCGACAAGGTCGGCCTGCTCAACCGCGAACGCGCCAACCCCGTCAGCCTGTCGGGCGGCGAACAGCAGCGCCTGTGCATCGCCCGCGCCCTCGTCAGCCGCCCTGCCCTGCTGCTCGCCGACGAGCCCACCGGCAACCTCGACGCCGGCTATGCCGCCGACATCATGGCCATGTTCCGCGACTTCCACCAGGTGGGCACCACGCTGCTGATCGCCACCCACGACGACCGCGCCATCGCCGCGCTCGGAGGCCGCATCCTCAAGCTGGACCACGGCACGGTCACGGAGGGCGCGGCATGATCAGCTGGCTGCGGCATCAGAAACATGCGCTCGCGTCCGCCGTGCGGCGACTCGGCGGCCAACCGGTCTCGACCCTGCTGACAGCCCTGGCCATGGGCGTGGCGATCAGCCTGCCCAGCGGGCTCTACCTCGTGCTCGGCAACCTCAACCAGCTGGCCGGCAACCTGCCTGCGCAACCGGAAATCAGCGTATTCCTCTCGGACGACGCCTCCCCGCAGCAGCGGCAGGCCATCGCCGCCCGCCTGAAGCGGACGGACATCGAGCAGGCGCGCCTCATCGCCAAGGACGAGGCCCTGCAGGCCCTGAGCACGTCGCAGGACCTGGCCGACATCACCGCAGGACTGACCAAAAACCCGTTGCCCGACGCCTGGGTCGTGCAGCCCCGGGCGACGACGCGCGACGACCTGTCCAGCCTGTCAGCCGAGCTCGCGCAATTGCCGGGTGTGGCCGAAACCCACGTCGACAGCCAGTGGGCCGACCGTCTGCAGGCCCTGCTGTCGATCGGCCGCACCAGCGTGTGGCTGCTCGCCGGCCTGTTCGCCGTCGCGCTGATCGCAATTTCCGGCAACGCCATCCGCGCCCAGGTGCTCAGCCGGCGCGACGAAATCCACGTCAGCCGGCTGATCGGCGCCACCGACCGGTATATCCGCCGCCCCTTCCTCTACCTGGGCGCGTTGCAGGGACTGCTGGGCGGATTGAGCGCCGGAGCCGTCCTGGCGCTGGCGGGCTGGATGATGGGCGAACCGGTCGAAAAACTGGCCAGCCTGTACGGATCGACCTTCCGGCTGCTGCCGCCCACCCTGCCTGAAATCGCACTGGTGCTCGGCCTGACCACGCTCTTTGGCTGGCTGGGCGCATGGCTGTCCGTCACGCGCACCTTGCACCAGGTCGAGTCGGCGCGATAGCTGAATATTGCCCCGGCACGGAACCCTGCCTCGATTTAGCACTCATATGCCGAGAGTGCTAGAATGAAAGTTGAAGGGGGTTATACGCATGAACCAATCATTGTCTCTACCTATTCCGGCGGCTTACAGCCTGGATAGCTACATCCAGACCGTGAACCGCTATCCCATGCTGAGCCTGGAAGAGGAGCAGCGCCTGGCGCGCGCGTGGCACGACAAGGAAGACGTCGAGGCGGCCCGCCAGCTGGTGGTGTCGCATCTGCGCGTGGTCGTGTCGGTGGCACGCCATTACCTCGGCTACGGCCTCCCCCACGCCGACCTGATCCAGGAAGGCAACGTGGGGCTGATGAAAGCCGTCAAGCGCTTTGATCCGGATCGAGGCGTGCGCCTGGTGTCGTTCGCGCTGCACTGGATCCGCGCCGAGATTCATGAGTACGTGCTGAGGAACTGGCGCCTGGTCAAGGTGGCGACCACCAAGGCGCAGCGCAAGCTGTTCTTCAATCTGCGCAGCCTGAAGCAGTCGCTGAACGCCCTGACGGTGGAGCAGGCCGACACCATGGCCAAGGAGCTGAACGTCAGCCGCAAGGACGTGCTGGAGATGGAAACGCGCCTGTCCGGCCACGACGTGTCGATCGACCCCACGGTGGACGACAGCGAGGACTCATACAGCCCGCTGGCTTATCTGGCGAGCCCCGACGAAAATCCGGCGCAGGTGCTCGAGCGCGAGCAGACCGAACAGTTGCGTCATACGGGCCTGACCACGGCGCTGGAAAACCTCGACGAGCGCAGCCGGCACATCATCAAGGCGCGCTGGCTGACCGAGGGCGAGGCATCGACCCTGCACGAACTGGCGGCCCAGTACGGTGTTTCGGCCGAACGCATCCGACAGATCGAGGCGCGCGCGCTGCAGAAGATGCGGGCCGCGATTCCGGAATAAGCGCCAGACTGGCGACCATGAAAAAAGCCCCGCATCTGCGGGGCTTTTTTCATGGGGGTGATCCGATCAGAAGAACGAGGCGATCAGAACGGACAGGATGCTGATCCATGCCCAGATGATCATGCCCGTCACCACTACCATCGGAAAACCTTGAAAAGTCATCAGTTGCTTCATGTGCTTGCTCCGTCAATTTAAAAGAATTTTAGTTCATTCGTCCCTGTCGCTCAAGCGACGCGTGGGCAGCAGGGGGTCGTCGTCGTCCATCAGGATTCGTTCGGCAGGCCCTTCCATGTCGTCGAACTGCCCGCTCTTGATCGACCAGAATACGCCCACGATGATCAGCAGGACAAAAATGCCCGACAGCAGAAACAGGAAGCCCATGATCCCGCTCATGACGCGACCAGCTCCCGGATGTTGTGAAAATGCATTTCACCGTTCTGCAGCAAGCGGACGTCCACCAGCCAGCGGCCGGACGAAGGCAGGGACAGCGTGCCCTCGTACAGGCCCGGGGCCTGTTCCTTCAGGGAAAGCACCATGGTGGCCGTGGCGGCACCGGGCCGCAGAAGCTTCAATTCCGCCGTGATCCGTTCGACCGGAAGCCCGGTGCGGTCCATGACGCGGACCTGGACGTTCTTGACGGCATCGTCACCCAGCAAGCCGAAGATGTCGACTTTCCAGCCCATCTGGGATTCGCGGTGCGACTCGCTCAGTTCCGACGACACGGCCTTGGCCGCGCTCTGGTCATGCGACACCACTCCCGAGAAGCCGCTGTAGACACGGCCGCCGTCGCTGCCAAGCCACCAGCGGGCAACCGGTTCGGGCAGGCCCTTGGTCGATATATAGAGCAGCGTGCCGTTCAGCACCACGAGGCCCATGAAAAAGGCAAACAGGAGCTTGGGCACCCAGTGCATGCGTGAACCCCGCCGGCGGAACTGCGACCAGGCATGCAGCACCAGCCCGGCCGCGAGAAAGACCGAAATGTGGATCGACACGACGTCGAGCCCGGGCCACTGGCCGATGATCATCGCAAAGTAGGCAAGCAGCGGGATCAGGCCGGCCAGCACCGCGCGCAGCAAGGGCGGCAGCGTCTTGATCAGGCCGCCGGCGGCATAGAGCGCAAACACTGCGACCAGGCCGCCAAACAGGGTTGTCATCGTGTTCATGGAATCGGTTTCGGACTATCAAAATGTACGGTTTCAGCCAGCGCCTCGGCTGGCTTGCCGGTCGGCGTGACCAGCAGCTTGAACTGCCGGATCTGCGAAGCCTGGGCAGGAGGCAGCCGGACGCTGGCCTGCACCAGCCCGCTGTGGCCGGGCTTGACCGTGATTTCCTGGAAGTTGCCCAGATCCAGCGCGGCCTCGGGTATGCCTTCGGCAGTGATCCGGTAGGTTTGTTCCTGGCCGGCCTTGTTGGTGATGCGAATCTGGTAGCGGTTGCGGATATCGCCGTTGGACAACACCACGTACAGGGGTTGCCGGACCTGGCTGATGGCCCGGTCAAAGCTGCCCTTGGTGCTGATGCTGTAGACCAGGTACGCGCTCATCAGGATCAGCGCCACACCGTAGCCGATGGTCTTGATGCTTTTCCAGTGCAGCTTGGGCCGGGTCGGATGCTCCGACGTCAGATTCGTTTCCGAGTCGTAGCGAATCAGGCCGCGCGGAAAGTTGAACGAATCCATGATGGTGTTGCAGGCGTCGATGCACAGGCCGCACGAGATGCACTTGTATTGCAGGCCGTCGCGGATGTCGATGCCGACCGGGCAGACCTGGACGCACAGCCCGCAGTCGACACAGTCGCCGTAACCCTTTTCATGGCGTTCCGCCAGGGCGCGTTCGGACGTGCTCAGGCGGCGCTGGCGGCGCTCCTCGGCCGCCTCAGGCCGGGAGCCTGCTTCTGCGCGCCGGCGCTCGGACACGATGCCACGCCCGGCCCGCACGACTGCACGCCCCAGCGTACGCTCGCCGCGTTTGGCGTCGTAGTGCACTGCCAGCGTTTCGGGCTCGTACATCACGCTCTGGAAACGGCCGTAGGGGCAGACATAGGTACAAATCTGCTCCCGCATCAGGCCGGCTGCGACATAGGTGGTCACGGTCAGGATGCCCGTGGTGATATAGGCCGCGGCCGCGGCCTGCCCGGTGAAGAAATCCATCACCAGTTGCGGAGCATAGGTGAAATACGCGACGAAGGTCATCGCCGTCCAGAAGGACGCCAGCAGCCACAGCGCGTGCGTGCTGCCCACCTTCAGGTATTTCTCGCGATCCCAGGGCTGCCGATACAGACGCACGCGTGCCGGCCGCTCACCCTGGACCTTGTGCTCGATCCAGATGAAGAAATCGGTCCACAGCGTCTGGAAGCAGAAATAGCCGCAGAACGCCCGTCCTACCAGCCCGGTTACGAAGAACAGCAGGATGGCGGCGATGAACAGCAGCAACGCCAGCCAGATGACATCCTGCGGATAGACCGTCAGGCCGAAGATCAGGAAGCGCCGACCGGGGACGTCGAACAGGATCGCCTGCGCAGGCGCATCCATGCGCGACCAGGGCATCCAGGGCAGGAGAAAATAGATGGCGTAGGCCAGCACGAGCACCGACGTCTTGAAGCGGCGGAACTGCCCCTTCACCGACCGCGTGAAGATGGGAATCCGTTTTTGATATAGACCTACCTGGTCTTCTAAGCCTGTTTGCATAGCCCTAAAACCTGGATACTGCAGAAACAAAAGCCCCCGCGAACGGGGGCTTTGCCGATCTCGTCAGACGATAGATTTACTGTCCGCCGCCCAGTTCATGGACATAGACCGTCAGAACCTTGATCTGTTCGGAGGTGAGACGACCCGCCCAGGCCGGCATGACGCCCTTGTTCAGGCCATTGGCGATCACGCCGCGAATGGCGGCCACCTTGGCTTCGTCATTCTGGGCGGCCGGCACATTGGCCCACAGCCAGATGTTGTCGGTGAGGTTGGGGGCGCCGATTTCCTTGCGGCCCTTGGCGTCGCTGCCGTGGCAGTAGAAGCACGCTGCCGTTTCGCTGCGGAACAAGGCGTCGCC
>JBFHQA010000039.1:0-20903 GCA_041592455.1 Thiobacillus sp.
ATCGCGCTCACGCTGGTCACCCTGGGGGTCTACTCCGCCTGGGCCAAGGTCCGTACATTGCGCTGGTTCTATGGACACACGCTGCTCGACAACCAGGCGTTCTCCTATCTCGCGTCGCCGATGCAGATTCTCAAGGGTCGCCTGATCGCGCTGGCCGCGCTGGTCGCGTACTATGCCGCCACCTATTTCGCCCCCATGCTGGCGCTGGCCTTGCTGGTCGTATTCATGCTCGCCACGCCCTGGATCGTGGTGACCGGCCTGCGCTTCCATGCCCGACAGAGCGCCTATCGCGGGCTGCGCTTCGACTTCACCGGTTCGATCGGCGAAGCGGCCCGCATCTATATCGGATTGTCGCTGCTTGTCATCCCCACGCTCGGCCTGATCCTGCCCTATCTTGCCTACCGCCAGGTCAGGTTCATCGCGGACCATACCGTCTACGGCCAGACCGCCTCCCGTTACCTCGGCACGTCCCAGCCGTTCTGGGGCGTCTACCTGCTCGCCCTCGGGCTGATGCTGCTGCCCCTTGCCGTGATCGCCTTTGGCGCGTTCCAGGCCTACCAGATGCAGGCCGCCGGAATGCCCAGGGAAATGGCCACGGCCGCGACGGCCGCCAGCATCGGCGGCGGCGTGATCCTGTTTTACCTGATGATCCCGATTTCCAGCGCCATGATCATGGCCCGCACCGCCAACCTGATGTACAACCCGACCACGATCGGCCCGGTCGGGTTCGACGCCAGCCAGCGCGCCCGCGACCTGATCTGGATCTACCTCACCAACCTGGTGCTGATCGCGCTCACGCTCGGCCTCTTCATCCCCTGGGCCAAGGTCCGGCTGGCACGCTATCGCGCCGGGCACCTGACGGTGACCGGCCCGGCCGACCTGGGCCAGTTCGCCGCGGGGCAGCACCAGGCCAGCACCGCCACCGGTTCCGAAATGGCCGACCTGTTCGACCTCAACATCGGGCTGACGTGACGCGCTTTTCCGGCGATTATTTCGACGGAACCACCTCGCGCGCGCACCCGGTCACGGCCGTGCTCGAGTCCGGCGGCCTGCGCATCGAGGGCGAAGGCCTCTCGCTGACGTTTCCGCTGGTTCAGGTCGACGTGGCGCCTCCGGTCGGGGCGGCGCGCGGCGTCATCCACCTGCCCGACGCGCGCGAACTGCACAGCAGCGACCTCGACGCGCTCGCCGGTCTGGCCCGGGCCACGCAGACCAACCGGCCCGAGCGGTGGGCGCGCCACCTGGAAAGCCGTCTCGGCTACGCGCTGGCTGCGCTGCTGGTTTCGGTGCTGATCCTGTTTGCCGGGCTGCGCTGGGGTGTGCCGGCAGCGGCCCTGCTGGCATCCCACACGCTGCCGGCCGGCGTCGACCGCCACATCGGCGAGGAATCGCTGAGGCTAATGGAAAAAATCAGCCTGTCGCCCAGCACCCTGCCCGCCGAACGCCAGCAGCGCATCGCGCAGCAGCTCACGGCCCACTGCGCCAAGCAGCCCTGTCCTGCCCATCGCCTGCTGTTCCGCCACAGCACCCTGTTCGGCGCCAACGCCATGGCGCTGCCCGGCGGAACCGTGATCGTGACCGACGCACTGGTCGAACTGTCGCGCCACGACGAGGAAGTGCTCGCCGTGCTGGCCCACGAGCTCGGCCATGTCGAGCAGCGCCACAGCCTGCGCCTGGCGTTGCAGAGCATCGGCGCGGGAGCGATCCTGGTCGCAGTGACCGGCGACATCGGCAGCGTGACCGACCTGGCAGCCGGCCTGCCCAGCCTACTGCTGCAAAGCGGCTACTCGCGCGACATGGAGCGCGAGGCAGACGCCTACGCACTGGCCTGGCTGAATACCGCCTGCATCGCGCCCCAGCGCTTTGCCGACATGCTCGGCCGGCTCGACCAGGATGCGTCGGAGACCGGCCTGCTCGACAGCCACCCCGGCACCCGGGAACGCATCCAGCCGTTTCGTGTCGAGGCGCGTTGTCCCTGAGCCCGTCATGCAGGCGTGCTAAAATCCGCAGGTTTTCGACTCTACGCCTGACATCATGATTTCACTTGCCCACGCGCAAACCGCCGCTGCCGCCACCCCCGGCTTTGCCGACTTCCTGCCGCTGATCATCATTTTCATCCTGTTCTGGTTCATGCTCATCCGCCCGCAGATGAAGCGCGCCAAGGAACAGAAGAAGATGCTCGGCGAACTGTCCAAGGGCGACGAGGTCATCACGGCCAGCGGCCAGCTGGGCAAGGTCGCCAAGATCGGCGACAACTACGTCTCGCTCGAAATCGCCGACGGCGTCGTCACCCATGTGCAGAAGCAGTCGATCCAGACGCTGCTGCCCAAGGGCACCATCAAGACGCTGTAAGGGGCCAGGCGAGAGGCGCGAGGTGAAAACCTGTCCCACTCGCCCTGCGCCTCTCCCCTAACGCCTAACGCCTCACGCCCATCATGAACCGCTTCCCGCTCTGGAAATATGTGCTCATCGGCTTCACGCTGGTGGTCGCCTTCCTCTACACGCTGCCCAATTTCTTCGGCGAGGTGCCCGCCGTCCAGTTGTCCCCGCTGCGCACGTCCGAAAAGGTCGACACGGCGCTGCTGGGCCAGGTGGAATCTGCACTGAAGACGGCCAGCCTGGGCTACAGTGGCGTCGAACTGGCGGGCAACAGCGTCAAGGTTCGCTTTACCAGCACCGACAACCAGATCAAGGCCAAGGACGTCCTCGAGAAGGCGCTCGGTGACAAGCACACCGTGGCGCTGAATCTGGTGTCGGCCTCGCCGGCCTGGCTCTCGTCGATCAACGCGCTGCCGATGTATCTTGGCCTGGACCTGCGCGGCGGGGTGCACTTCCTGCTCGAAGTCGACATGAAGGCCGCGCTGGAAAAGGCCGCCATTCGCTACCAGAACGATTTCCGTGCCGAGTTGCGCAGCGACAAGATCCGCTACGGCCGCATCACGCGTGAAGGTAATGCGGTCACCGTGCATTTCGCCACGCGCGACCAGCGCGACGCGGCCATCAACAAGCTGGGCACCGCGTTCCCCGAGCTGACGCTCACGCCGGAAGACCAGGAAGAAGGCTTCACCCTGACGTCGCGCCTCAAGCCCGAGGCCGAGACCCGCGTGCAGGAATTCGCGCTGCAGCAGAACATCACCACGCTCAGAAACCGCGTCAACGAACTGGGCGTGGCCGAACCCGTGATCCAGCAGCAGGGCGCAGCCCGCGTCGTGGTGCAACTGCCCGGCGTGCAGGACACGGCCAAGGCCAAGGACATCCTGGGACGCACCGCCACGCTGGAAATCCGCATGGTCGACGAGCAGGCCGACCCGATTGCCATCGAGCAGGGCCAGGTGCCGTTCGGCGACGACGTCGTCGCCAGCCGCGAAGGCGGCAAGATCGCCGTCAAGAAGGACGTGGTGCTGACCGGCGACTCGATCACCGACGCCTCGCCCGGCTTCGACAGCACAAGCGGCCAGGCCGCCGTGCACATCAGCCTGGACGGCAAGGGCTCCCGCATCTTCAAGGACGTTACCCGCGAAAACGTCGGCAAGCGCATGTCGATCCTGCTAATCGAGAAAGGCGTGGCCGAGGCGATCACCTCGCCGGTCATCCGCGAGGAAATCGGCGGCGGCCGCGTGCAGATCACCGGCATGGATTCGGCGCAGGAGGCCTCCGACGTCGCCCTGCTGCTGCGCGCCGGCGCGCTCGCCGCGCCGATGCAGATCATCGAGGAACGCACCGTCGGCCCCAGCATGGGCGCCGAGAACATCGAGAAAGGCTTCAACTCCAACATCTGGGGCTTCATCGCGGTGGTGACCTTCATCACCTTGTATTACCGCGTCTTCGGCGTGTTCTCGTCGATTGCCCTCGCGGTCAACGGCTTCTTCCTGATCGCGCTGCTGTCGATGCTGCAAGCCACGCTGACCCTGCCCGGCATGGCCGCGATTGCGCTGACGCTGGGCATGGCGATCGACGCCAACGTGCTGATCAACGAACGCATCCGCGAGGAGCTGCGCAACGGCGCCACGCCTCAGGCAGCCATCAATGCCGGCTACGAGCGCGCCTGGGGCACCATCCTGGACGCCAACGTCACCACGCTGATTGCCGGCATCTCGCTATTCTGGCTCGGCTCAGGCCCGGTGCGCGGCTTTGCCGTGGTGCTGTGCCTCGGCATCCTCACTTCGATGTTCAGCGCCGTCACGGTCTCGCGTGCGATGGCCAACCTCACCTATGGCCGCCAGGCGCGCCTGGCCAAGGTCTCGATTTAAGGACCGATCATGATCGAATTATTCCCCTTCAAGAAAACCATCCCCTTCATGAGCTGGGGGAAGACGACCACGGCCATTTCGCTGATCACCTTCCTCTTCTCGGTTTGGGCACTGTGGGACAAGGGCCTGAACCTGGGCGTCGACTTCACCGGCGGCACGGTGATCGAGGTCGCCTACGACCAGCCCGCCAGCCTGCCGGCGATTCGCGCGGCGCTCGAGAAAACCGGCCTGCCGGAAGTCACGGTGCAGAACTTCGGCACCAGCCGCGACGTGCTGATCCGCCTGCCGGTCAAGGGCACCGACAACGCAGCCCAGACCAGCAACAAGGTGATGGCAGCGCTGAAGGCAGCCGACCCCGGCGTGGAACTCAAGAAGGTCGACTTCGTCGGCCCGCAGGTCGGCAAGGAACTCTACGACAGTGGCGCCCTGGCGCTGCTGGTCGTCGCGTTCGGCATCATGGGCTATCTGGCCATCCGCTTCGAATGGCGCTTCGCCGTGGCCGGCATGCTGGCCAACATGCACGACATCGTCATCATCCTGGGCGTGTTCGCGTTCTTCCAGTGGGAGTTCACGCTCACCGTGCTGGCCGGCGTGCTGGCGATCCTGGGCTACTCGGTCAACGAATCGGTGGTGATCTTCGACCGCATCCGTGAAAACATCCGCAAGATGCGCGGCTCGACCATTCCGGAAATCATCGACGACGCCATCACCCGCACCATGAGCCGCACCATCATCACCCATGGCTCGACCCAGATCATGGTGCTGTCGATGCTGTTCTTCGGCGGCGAGGCCCTGCACAACTTCGCGCTGGCGCTGACCATCGGCATCATGTTCGGCATCTATTCCTCGGTGCTGGTCGCCTCGCCCCTGCTGCTGATGTTCGGCATCAAGCGCGAACACTTCATCAAGCCGGTGGAGAAAAAGGAAGAGGCGGTCGTTTGAAGGGGTGAACGGTAAACAGTGAGTGGTAAGTGGTGAACGGCAAGGAGTGAGTGGCGAGGGGTGAACGGCTGATTGCCCACCGCTTTCCAGGTACACATGCTCGACGACATCATCCAGGCCATCGTCGCCACCGTTGGTGCCTGGGGCTATCTCGGCATCTTCATCATGATGGCGCTGGAATCGAGCTTCTTTCCCTTCCCCAGCGAAGTGGTCATGATTCCGGCCGGCTACCTGGCCTACCAGGGCAAGATGAACCTGCTCGCTGCGATCCTGGCCGGCATCGGCGGCAGCCTCGCGGGCGCCCTGTTCAACTACTGGCTGGCCATCCGGTTCGGCCGGCCCTTCCTGTTGCGCTACGGAAAATATCTGCTGCTGAAGGAACGCGGCCTACAGCGCATCGAAGACTTCTTCGCCCGTCACGGCCACGTTTCCACCTTCACGGGACGGCTGATCCCGGGCGTGCGCCAGTACATCTCGCTGCCCGCCGGGCTCGCCCGCATGAATCTCGCCACGTTCAGCGTCTATACCAGCCTTGGCGCCGGGCTCTGGATCACCGTCCTCGCCCTGCTCGGCTACACCCTCGGCCACAACGAGCAGGCGATCCGCGAGAACCTGCGTGTCATCACACTGGCGATGCTGGGCGTGGTCGCCGTGATCATCCTGCTCTACGTGCGTATCCGCCTGAAAAGAAACGCCTGATCCTGTGGATGCCCGAAGCGGGTGTCGTGCACAGGTTCCGTAAAACCGGTTCTAGTCGACCATGACGCAGCGCTGATGCGCCCATTCGCGCAGACGCTGGAAATCCTCTGCGCGGATCACCGAAAGCGGACGGGTTTGCGCGATTTCCTGCGCCACGTGAGCTTGCGACAGGGCAGCATTGTCCGCCAGGGCGGCGTACTGGGCGGACACGATCGCCTGTTCGATTTCCGCGCCCGAGAAGCCTTCGCTGGCATCGGCCAGCCTGTCCAACTGAAAAGCCTTCACATCAAGTCCGCGCTTTCCCAGATGAATGCCGAATATCGTCGACCGGATGGCCGCGTCGGGCAGGTCGACAAAAAACAGTTCGTCGAAGCGTCCCTTGCGCAGGAGCTCCGGTGGCAACTTGCTGATGTCGTTGGCCGTGGCCACCATGAAAATCGGCGCCTCGCGCTCGCTCATCCAGGTCAGCAGCGTGCCGATGATGCGCTGCGACACGCCGTCATCCGAATCGCCTGCACTCAGGCCTTTCTCAATCTCGTCGAGCCACAACAGGCAGGGCGCCATGCGGCCCGCTTCGGCCAGCGCCTTCCTGAGATTCTTCTCGGTTTCGCCGATGTATTTGTTGTACAGCGAGCTGAAGTCGAGCCGCAGCAGGGGGAGCTTCCAGCTGCCCGCCACAGCTTTGGCGATCAGGCTTTTCCCGGCGCCCTGCACGCCCAGCAGCAGGATGCCCTTGGGGGCCGGCAGTCCCGGCGCCAGGGCGGGATTCTGGAAGACGGCCTGGCGTTGCCCCACCCAGGACTTGAGGCGCGAAAAGCCGCCCACGTTGTCCAGCGTGACATCCGGCAAGGCCATTTCCAGGAGGCTGGCCTGCTGGGTTTGCTTGAACTGGGTGATACGCCTGAGATCCTGGAGATTGATTTCACCATCGGTGCGAATCGACTGGCGTATCAGGCGCAGCGCTTCCTCCTCGCCCAGCCCCGCCAGTTGATGCACGATCAACGGCAGGACATCGCGGTTGATGCGCAGGCTTTGCCGCGAATCGCGCTGCCAGCGGTCCAGCTCTTCCTTCAGGAGAGACCGGACGCGGTCGGCGTTGATGCCGGGCATATTGAGATGGGCGGAAGCGCGCGCCAGTTCGGGCGGCAGGTCCAGCGACGGGCTCACGAACAGCAGGGTCCGGTCGCGCCGGTAGTGGTCGAACGCGATTTCCCTGACGAGCCGTACATTCAGTGGATTGTTCAGAAAGGGATGTGCATCGAGAAAGACATACAGACCGTTCTGCGGCGTCCCGTCGACGTGCTTGAGCGCATCGGTCAGGTCGCTCGTATTGTAGATGGCGCCTGTTTCGGTGCTGCGCTTCAGGCCGTCGGCATGGCTCCAGACAAACAGGGGGATCCCCCTCGACTGGCAAATGGGCGCGATACGCGCCAGCAAACGCGGCTCCTCGTGCGTTTCGCTGACGAGGATGGGAAACCTCGCGTCCAGCAGCGCATTGAAGTCGTTGGCAAACTCGGGCACGTTTCCTCCCCCCGGAACGGTTTAAGCTTGGTATTGTTTTCGTGACATCGCCTGCCCGGGCAGTCCCGGGCACGACGGATCAGGCCGCGGCGTCCACCATCAGACGCTTCATCTCCGACACGGCTTCCTTCCAGCCGACGAACAGGGCCTGCGCGACGATCGCATGGCCGATGTTGAGCTCGTGAATGCCGGGCACCGCGGCGATGGGCTGCACGTTGTGGTAAGTCAGGCCGTGGCCGGCGTTGACGGTGAGACCGATGCTGCGGCCATAGGCCACGGCCTTGCGGATGCGCTCGTATTCACGGGTGCGCGCCTCGTCCGTTGCCGCATCGGCATACGCTCCGGTGTGGATTTCGACGACTGGCGCGCCGACCGCGAGCGCGGCGTCAAGCTGCGCAAAGTCGGCATCGATGAACAGCGATACCCGGATGCCGGCCTCCGCCAGGCGGGAGCAGGCCGCCATCATTTTCGGCTGCTGGCCTGCCACATCGAGTCCGCCCTCGGTGGTGAGCTCCTCGCGCTTTTCGGGCACCAGGCAGACGTCCTCGGGGCGCGTGGCGCACGCGATGCCCAGCATCTCCTCGGTCACGGCCATCTCCAGGTTCATCTTGGTCTTCAGCACCTGGCGCAGGATGGCGACGTCGGCGTCCTGGATATGGCGACGGTCTTCGCGCAGATGCAGGGTGATCGAGTCGGCCCCCGATGTCTCCGCCATCAGCGCAGCTTCAACCAGGCTCGGATAGCGGGTCTTGCGCGCCTGGCGCAGGGTGGCGATGTGGTCGATGTTGACGCCGAGAAAAATGCTCATGGACTTAATTCAGTGAGGTCACGCAACAACTGCCGAGTATAAAGCGGCTTGGCGCCCAGCGTATGGTTGATGAGCGTGCGCATCAGGGCCTTGGCCTCGGACATGGTCGCCGGTCGCTCGAAGCGATTGGCCGCCAGGTCCAGCAGGGTCTGCCCCGATACCGGACAGCCCGGCTGGCCGGCATCTCGCAGAGCGCCCCGCTCGGGCTGGTAGACATACCGCTTCTCGGCCTCGACCGGTGCTCCGCTGTCCGCCTCGATGTCGAACGTCGCTCCATAGCCGATCTCGGACAGCAGCTGGGTCTCGAAGCGGCGCAGGATGCGCTCGAAGTCCGGGCCGCGATCGGCATCGGTCGTCGCGGGCCCGCCAGCCAGCAGCTCGAGCGTGGCGATATAGCGGTCGTACAGGATCTCGTGCGCGTCGCCGCGCGGCAGCAGCCGCAGCATCAGTTCGTTGAGGTAGAACCCGCACATCAGCGCGCGGCCCTGGGGCGAACCCACGCCCCCCACCCATTCGGCAGCGTGCAGGGTCTTGAGCTCGGATTTTCCGAACCACGAAAACAGCAGAGGCGTGAACGGCTGCACCAGTCCGCGCAGCGCCGAGGCGGGACGCCGCGCGCCGCGCGCCATCAGCGCCACGCGGCCGTGGTGGCGGGTAAACACCTCGGCCACCACGCTGGTCTCCTTGAAGGGATAGGTGTGGAGGACGAAGCCCTGTTCGTTGTTAACGCGCGCGTCCGCTGACATCGTGCATCATCCGGCGCCGGTCTAGTCCAGGCCCAGCGTCTTCAGCATGCGCACGTCGTCGGCCCAGCCGCCCTTGACCTTGACCCAGACCTCCAGATACACCTTGCTGTCGAACGCGCGCTCCATGTCCTGTCGCGCCTGGGTGGAAATGGTCTTGAGCTTTTCGCCGCCCTTGCCGATGATGATCGCCTTGTGACTGTCGCGGTCGACCAGGATGGTGGCGAAGATGCGCCGCAGGTTGCCGACCTCCTCGAACTTGTCGATCTGCACCGCCACCGCATAGGGGATTTCCTCGCCGCTCAGGCGAAACACCTTTTCGCGGATCAGTTCGGCCGCCAACTGGCGCTCGGTCTGGTCGGTAACGTCGTCCTCGCCGAACAGCGGCGGGTTTTCCGGAAGATGCGTCTGAAGGGTCTTCAGCAGTTCGTCGAGATTGCTGCCCTGCTTGGCCGACACCGGGACGATCTCGGTGAACGCATGCGCCGCGGCAACTTCCTGCAGATACGCCATCAGGGCCGCGCGGTCCTTGGCGTAATCGATCTTGTTCACCACCAGGATCAGGGGGCGGTCCTTGGGCAGCAGCTCCATCACCTGGCGATCCTCGCGCGTCAGCCTTCCGGCTTCCACGAGCATCATCACCACATCGGTGTCCGAGAGGGTTTCGCGCACGCGCTTGTTCATCGCGCGGTTCATCGTACTGCTGTGACGGGTCTGGAATCCCGGGGTATCGACGAACACGAACTGCGCCTCGTCGGTCGTGTGAATGCCCATCACGCGATGCCGCGTGGTTTGCGCCTTCTTCGAGGTAATGCTGATCTTTTGCCCCACGATGCGGTTGAGCAAGGTGGACTTGCCGACGTTGGGGCGTCCGACAATGGCGACGAGCCCGCACTTGTATTCGCTCACGTCTGCGTCCTGGGTCATTTCTGCAGCTCGGCGCACGCCTGGCGCGCCGCCTCCTGTTCAGCGGCGCGACGGCTCTTGCCGACCCCGCGGGTGGTGAGCCCCGGCTTCGTCAGCACGCACTCGACGATGAAGCTCTGGTCGTGCGCCTCGCCCCGGGTATCGACCAGACGATACTCCGGCAAGGGCATCCTGCGCGACTGCAGGATTTCCTGCAGCTGGGTCTTGGGGTCCTTGCCCGAGGCCTTGGGATCGATTTTTCCGACCAGGGGGTCGAACAGTCCGCGCACAACGCGCTGCGCCTCGTCGAATCCGGCATCCAGGAAAATGGCGCCGAACAGCGATTCCAGGGCATCCGCCAGGATGGACGGCCGGCGAAACCCCCCGCTCTTGAGCTCGCCCTCGCCCAGCAGCAGGCTTTCACCGAGCCTCAGGCCGAGGGCGATGTCGGCCAGCGTCTCCTGCCGCACCAGGTTGGCGCGCAGGCGCGACAGGCTGCCTTCGGGCAGGTCGGGAAAGGCATCGTAAAGCGCCCGCGCGACCGTGCAGTTGAGTACCGAGTCGCCGAGGAACTCCAGCCGCTCGTTGTTGGCCGATCCGTAGCTACGATGCGTCAGCGCCTGGGTCAGCAGATCGGAGCGGATGAAAGTGTAACCCAGCGCCTTTTGCAGGCGCTGGTTGAGCAGGGCGTTATTCAATCGGGGGGGCCGCGTTGGGGTCTGAACTGGCGCTGAAGTCGACCACGAGGCTCACGTTGCCCACGAGCGCGGTGCGGAACACATAGTCGGCGTTGATCACCAGGCCGCCGTTGCGGCGGTCGATCGTGAGATCCTCGGGCTTGACCAGGCTCACGTAGCCGACACTCGCACGATTCATGAAGTCCTTGCGAATTTCCGCGTTGCTCTTGGTCTTGAGCCCCGATTCCTGCCCCATCGTGGCGAGGATCTTCTTCACCGAGAAGAACTCGATGTAGGCCGGCACCAGCTTCATCCCGAGAACGGCAAGCATCACCAGCACCATGGCGACAAACAGGAAGCCAATCATGGACAAGCCACGCTGGCGGGTACGCAGAGCACGTGCACGATTCATGTCATTCCCCTTTTTGTCTTATCGAATGGTCGTGCCGATCCGGCCGAATTCGTCGAAGTTCATCCAGATGAAGAAGGCCTTGCCGACGATGTTCTCGTCCGCCACAAAGCCCCAGTAGCGGCTGTCGTTGCTGGCGTCGCGGTTGTCGCCCATCATGAAATAATGGCCTTCCGGCACCTTGCAGACGAAGCCTTCGCCTTCCGCATTGTAAGAGCAGTTTTCACGGTAGGGAAAGTCCACGACCTGGGACGGGACAACCGCGGGCTTGCCCGGTTCGGTCATCATCGAATGCCCCACGCCGTTCAGACGCTCGTCGTACACCATGGCCGTGATGTAATTGAGGCCGTTTCCGACATAGCTGTAGGTTCCGGTGTTGACACTCTGCACGGGCTGGCCGTTGATGCTCAGCTTCTTGTCGCGGTATTCGACGATATCGCCGGGCACGCCGACCACGCGCTTGATGTAGTCGAGGCTGGGGTCGGCCGGGTAGCGGAACACCATGACGTCGCCGCGTTCCGGATTGTTCATCTCGACGATCTTCTTGTTGATGACCGGCAGGCGGATGCCATAGGTGTATTTGTTGACCAGGATGAAATCGCCGATCAGCAGCGTGGGCATCATCGATCCGGACGGAATCTTGAACGGCTCGACCAGGAACGAACGCAGGCCGAACACCACCAGGATCACCGGGAAGAAGCTCTTGGCGTATTCGACCAGCAGCGGCTCCCGCTCGTCCTTGCCGCGGCTGCGCTTGAACAGCAGGACGTCGAGCAGCCAGATGCCGCCGGTGACGACGAGCGCGATGAAGAGTATCAGGGCAAAGTTCATGGTGGTCTGTCCGCGTCCTATTTGTCGGAAACCTGAAGAATGGCGAGGAAGGCTTCCTGGGGAATCTCGACGTTGCCCACCTGCTTCATGCGGCGCTTGCCGGCCTTCTGCTTCTCCAGCAATTTCTTCTTCCGCGTGATATCGCCGCCGTAGCATTTGGCCAGCACGTTCTTGCGCATGGCCTTGACGTTTTCGCGCGCGATGATGTTGGCCCCGATGGCCGCCTGCACGGCCACGTCGAACATCTGCCGCGGGATCAGCTCGCGCATCTTGGACGCCAGCTCGCGTCCACGATAAACGCTGGTCGCGCGGTGCACGATCAGCGACAGCGCGTCGACCTTTTCGTTATTCACCAGGATATCGAGCTTGACCAGGTCGCCGGGGCGGTATTCCTTGAATTCATAATCCAGCGAGGCATAGCCGCGGCTGGTCGACTTCAGCTTGTCGAAGAAGTCCATTACCACTTCGTTCATCGGCAGGTCGTAGACCAGCATCACCTGTTTGCCGTGATACTGCATGTTCACCTGCATGCCGCGCTTCTGGTTGCACAGCGTGATGACGTTGCCGACATACTCCTCGGGCACGAAGATCGTCGCCGTGATGATGGGCTCGCGGATTTCCTCGATCTTCGACGGCTCAGGCAGTTTGGACGGGTTCTCGACGTTGACCACCGTGCCGTCCTTCATCAGCACCTCGTAGACCACCGTCGGCGCGGTAGTGATGAGGTCCATGTCGTATTCGCGTTCCAGGCGCTCCTGCACGATGTCCATGTGCAGCAGGCCGAGGAAGCCACAGCGAAAGCCGAAGCCCAGCGCCTGCGATACCTCGGGCTCGAACTGCAGCGCGGCGTCGTTCAACTGCAGCTTGGTCAGCGCCTCGCGCAGCGCCTCGAAGTCGTGCGACTCGACCGGATACAGGCCGGCGAAGACCTGCGACTGCACCTTCTTGAATCCGGGCAGCGGCTCGCTGGCCGGGTTTTCGACCAGGGTGATGGTGTCGCCTACCTGCGCCGACTTCAGTTCCTTGATGCCGGCGATCACGAAGCCCACGTCCCCCGCCGACAGCTGCGGTCGATCGACCGACTTGGGCGTAAACACGCCGACGTGCTCGGTCAGGTGCTGCGCGCCGGTGGCCATGAAGCGGATCTTGTCCTTGGGCTTGAGCACGCCGTCGACGACGCGGACCAGCATGACCACGCCGACGTAGTTGTCGAACCACGAATCGATGATCAGCGCCTTCAGCGGCGCCGACTCGTCGCCCCGCGGCGGCGGAACCTGCTTCACCACCACCTCGAGGATTTCGGGAATACCGATGCCGCTCTTGGCCGAGGCGCGCACCGCTTCGCTGGCGTCGATGCCGACGATGTCCTCGATTTCCTCGGCCACCCGGTCGGGGTCGGCCGCCGGAAGGTCGATCTTGTTCAGCACCGGGATGACCTCGACGCCGAGGTCGATGGCGGTGTAGCAGTTGGCCACCGTCTGCGCCTCCACGCCCTGCGAGGCGTCAACCACCAGCAACGCGCCTTCGCACGCCGACAGGGATCGCGACACTTCGTAGGAAAAGTCGACGTGACCAGGGGTATCGATCAGGTTCAGGCGATAGATCTGGCCATCCTGGGCCTTGTAGGCGAGCGCCGCGGTTTGTGCCTTGATGGTAATGCCGCGCTCCTTCTCCAGGTCCATGGAGTCGAGCACCTGGGCCTCCATTTCGCGCTCGGACAGGCCGCCGCAAAACTGGATCAGGCGATCCGCCAGCGTGGACTTGCCGTGGTCGATGTGGGCGATGATGGAGAAATTGCGGGTCAGATTCTGCGACACAACAAAACGGGCACGCTTCCGTGCCCGGCTAGGGATGAGATAACTTGCAGAATTTTAACGGATTTCGGTGTCTGCCGACAGCGATTTCGCGCCATCAGGTGGGCAGCCAGATGGCTAGGGGTGGTGCCGCAGCCATTCCCGCAAGGCCGCCAGATTGAGTTCGTGGCGGCAGATCTCGCTGTCGCCATCGAACAGCAGCGGCACATCCCAACCGAACCGGGCCTTGAGACCCGGATCGGTGTCCACGTCGACCGGATCCAGGCGATGGCGGCTGCCCGCCAGTTGCGCCTGCACGGCTGCCGCCATCTCGTCGCACAGCGGACAGCCCGCGCGGGTAAACAGCGTCAGCGCCTTACTCACCCGTCAGCTTCATCGGGATGTAGAGCGACCCCTCGCCGCGGCGCACCAGGATGGCCGCGCTTTTTCCCTTGGGAACTGCCGCGATCGCCTTGCGATACTCCTCGACCGTAGCCACCTTGCCATTGTTGACGGCCAGGATCACGTCGCCCACCTGGATACCTGCGCGCGCCGCATCGCCGGTCGTCTCTTCAACCAGCAGGCCGCGATCGATCTTGAGTTCGCGTCGCTGCTCGGCCGTCAGTTCGGACAATGCCAGGCCGCCCCGCGAGTAGGACTTGCCTGCCGGCTTGCCGGCTGCCTGGTCCTCGCGCGGCAATTCCCCCAGCACCACCTGCAGTTGCTGGGCACGGCCCTTGCGCCAGACTTCCACCGGAATCTTCGTGCCGGGCCGGGTCATGCCGACCATGCGCGGCAGGTCGCCCGAGTTTTCCACGGCCTTGCCGTCAAACGCCAGGATCACGTCGGCCGCCTGGAAGCCCGCCTTGTGGGCCGGGCTGCCGTCCTGGACCTGGGAGATCAGCGCGCCCCGGGGACGATCCAGGCCGAAGGACTCGGCAAGGTCGGCGGTCACTTCCTGGATCATCACGCCGAGCCAGCCACGCGACACCTTGCCCGTGGCCTTGAGCTGATCGACCACCTCCATGGCGACATCGATCGGAATGGCGAACGACACGCCCTGGTAACCTCCGCTGCGGCTGTAGATCTGCGAATTGATGCCGACCACCTCGCCGCGCATGTTGAACAGCGGGCCGCCCGAATTTCCCGGATTGATCGGCACGTCGGTCTGGATATACGGGACATAGTTCTCGGACGGCAGCGAACGGCCCTTGGCCGACACGATGCCAGCCGTCACCGAATTCTCGAATCCGAACGGCGAGCCGATTGCCGCCACCGCCTCGCCGACGCGCAACCGGGTCGGATCGCCGATCTTGACCGTCGGCAGGTTGGCTGCGGTGATCTTGATGACGGCCACGTCGGTGCGCGAGTCGGCACCGACCACCTTGGCGGTAAACTTGCGCTTGTCGATCAGCTTGACCACGACCTCTTCCGCCCCCTTCACGACGTGGGCGTTGGTCAGGATGTAGCCGTCGTTGCTGACGATGAAGCCCGATCCCGCGCCACGTGCGGGAATGTCCTGCATGGGCCCTTTCGGTCCTCCCGGCATCCCCGGGAAAAACCGGCGGAAAAATTCCTGCAGATCCTCTTCGTCGGGAATCGCAAAAGGCATCGTGTCCTGGCCCCGCCTCACCAGCTTGGTGGTGCTGATGTTGACCACCGCCGGCCCCTGCTTCTCGACCAGTTCGGCCACGTCCACCGCATCCCTGGCCAGCACCGGTGCCGACAGGGAAAACATCAGGGCTGTAGCTGCCAAAGCCGTTCTCATCATGGTTGTCCTTTCCTCATGTGAAACAGGTTTGCATTTTCTCGCCTGAGCACCACGGGACGCGCTGCCCGGCCACCCCGCGACACCAGCCATCCCAGCGCCCCACCCAGCATCATGCCGACGACGGCCGGGCCATCGCCCGGCCACATCGCCTGCGCAGTCAATGCGCCCGCGAGCATCAGGCCCAGAGGCAGGCCGTAGGCCCGCAGCGCGCTGTTGAGCACGCTGCCCTCCGCGATGCCGATCACGACCCGGTCGCCCGGCGCCAACGGCAAGTCGCAATCGACCAGGAATGCACGCGGCTTGCGCTGAAACACTTCCGCGATGCGCCGGGACGAACACCCCTGCCCGCCGCAGGTGCCGCACCCCGAGGGCTCGACGGCCTGCACCCATACGCCGCCTGTTGCCGTCCGGATGACTTCGGCTGTTTGCTCCAGCATGGGTGCGTTACTGCCGGGTGGCCGAGTTGCCGGTTTCGATCAGCGCCATGCTGGGCACTTCGCCCACGGTCGTGACGGTGTAGCCGTCGACCTCGCGGGCATAGATGCCGATCACGCCTTCGGTGGACAAGCCGTGCAGCCGCTGTTCCCTGGCATCGACCGGCTCCATGAACATCGACAGCACGCTCAGTCCGTCCGAGTACACCACATGGGTCACCGGGGTCTTTTTTCCCGGCAGGCTGCGCGTCGCCGCCTGCACCCGCTCGAAGCCCGGGGGCGGCTTGATGCTCCAGCCTGTGTCGCCCTGTTTTTCGGCATTGACGTTCATGACCTGCTTGCCGGACAAATCGTTCTGGAACAGCCGCAGATCCGGCGCCTTGCCGATCTGGATTTCGGAAAACACGAACATCGAAACCATCCCGCCATTCTCATTGACCACCCTCGACTTCAGCGGCAGTCCCGTTCGCTTGTCCAGCCACAGGGTCAGGGCATAGCGATACCCGTCACGCGGTTCCAGATGGACCACCTGGCAAGGGCGCCCGGCCACGCGTTCCGAACTGCCGAGCCGGGCGTCGTAATACTCGAGGAGGCTGGCCGGCTGGGCGGGCAGCACGGCAGGAAAAAAACGCCGCGAAGTATTGCGCTCGTACCGGACGCGCTTGCCATCCGCCAGATGGCAGTAGATGTCGTTGTTGATGCGCAGGAACTGGCGCGGCGAGCTGTCCATGACCTCGATTTTTTCCTGCTCGCCGTTCGCATCGGCACGATGCAGGACGCGCTGGATCTCGATGTGTTCGCCATGGTGATAGACGTAGACGCCGCTGTAGTTCAGTTGCCTGGCCGCAGCGACCGCCCGGTTGAGCCAATCCAGCGCGGCATCGGCATGCGCCACGCCGGACAATACCATCAGGCCGGCGATTCCGGCTGCCAGCCACCCCTGCCGCCAAACCATGCCCCCCTGCATCAACGCGGCTCCACCGCAACGGCCATGACGCGCTGATAGGGCGAGGCCACGGCCATCGGCGCAAATTCCTGATGGGCTGCGAGATACGGGGCCAGCTGGGTTTCGGTCGGCGCTTCATCGGTGTTGAGCGCCAGTTGCTGGATGGCCGGCGCTTGAGCCAGCGTGTCCTGAGCGGGCGTATCGGAAAGCAGACCGGTCACCGACACCACGCCCCAGACCGCGAGCGAGGCAAAGGACGCCACCGCCAATCGCTGCGGCCAGGCACTGCGTCTCGGAGCCAGCACGGTCGGTTCGGCAGCCAGTTGGGCCGAGAAGCGCGACATGAAGTCGTCGGGCGCCGGTTCCACGCCACGCATCAGATCGCCTATCAGGTGGTATTCAGACCAGCTCTGTCTCAACGCCTGATCATTCTTCAGCGCGGCAAGGCAGGATTCGATCTCGGCGTGCCCGGCCTCGCCATCGACCGCGGCGGACAACTGCGATTGCCTGCTGTCGCTTCCGACCGTGGAGGGGGAATAGGATTCTGATTTGAGCAGTGCTGACATGATTACCACCTTTTATCCTGACTCGTGCCCAGCATCGGGCGTATTTTTTCCGCAATGGCTTCGCGCGCGCGGAAAATGCGCGAGCGCACGGTTCCGATCGGACAATCCATCATCTGCGCGATTTCCTCATAGCTCATGCCTTCGATCTCGCGCAGCGTGATGGCTGTCTTCAACTCTTCCGGCAGTGCGTCGACTGCCTCGTTCACCGCTTTGGCGATCTGTTTGGTCTGGAGTTCCGCATCCGGCGTGGCAATATCGCGCAACAGTTCACCGCCTTCGTAGTTCTCCGCGTCTTCGGCCAGCACATCGCTCGAAACCGGCTGGCGCTTGTGCGACACCAGATAGTTCTTGGCGGTGTTCACGGCGATGCGATACAGCCAGGTGTAGAACGCGCTCTCGCCCCGGAAGCCCGGCAAGGCCCGATAGGCCTTGATGAAGGCTTCCTGCGTGATGTCTTCCACCTCGGCCGCATCGCGCACCATGCGCGACAGCAGCCGCCCGAGCTTGCGGTGATACTTGTTCACCAGAAGCTCGAAAGCGCGCTTGTCGCCCTGCTGGGCGCGTTCGACCAACAATTGATCCAGTTCGCGGTCCGACATATCTCCCTGCAGCATTATTGTTTATGGCGAAAGTATACGTGACCGCACCTTTCTGCACATGTGAGCGCGTCGCGGCCAAAAAGTTCATGGCGAACAAGGTTATTCGGGTTCGTCCCAAGCCTGATATCATCCACCGACCACCATGCACAGACACGACGTCCTCATTCTTGGCAGCGGCCTCGCGGCGCTGACTACCGCGCTCAGGCTTGCCGACCAGCGCCGCGTCGCCATTGTCACCAAGCGCCAGATGACCGACGGCGCCAGCGACTGGGCGCAGGGCGGCATCGCAGCAGCGGTCGACAACGGCGACTCGATCGAGGCGCACGTCCACGACACCCTGGTGGCAGGCGGCGGGCTGTGCGACGAAGCCGTCACCCGCCTGGTCGCCAGCCAGGCGCGCGACATGATCCGCTGGCTGACCGAAAACGGCGTCGCCTTCACGCCCGACCCGCAAACCCCGGGCGGCCTGCACCTGGCCCGCGAAGGCGGGCATTCGAAACGGCGCGTCGTGCATGCGGCCGACGCCACTGGGCACGCGGTGCAGACCAGCCTGCTCGACCGCGTGCGCGCGCATCCGAATATCGAGACCTTCGAGCAGCATGTGGCCATCGACCTCATCACCGGCAAGCGCGCGGGAGGACAGGAGCGCCAGATCCACGGCGCCTACGCCCTGAACAAGGAAACCGGCGAAGTCGAAACCTTCTCCGCTGGTCATACCGTGCTGGCCACCGGCGGCGCCGGCAAGGTCTACCTCTACACCACCAACCCCGACACCGCGACCGGCGACGGCATCGCGATGGCGTGGCGGGCCGGCTGCCGGGTCGCCAACCTGGAATTCGTGCAGTTTCATCCGACCTGCCTGTATCACCCGCACGCCAAGTCCTTCCTCATCACCGAGGCCGTGCGCGGCGAGGGCGGGCACCTGCTGCTGCCCGACGGAAGCCGCTTCATGCAGCATCACGACGAACGCGCCGAGCTCGCGCCGCGCGACGTGGTGGCGCGCGCGATCGACTTCGAGATGAAGAAGCGCGGCATCGACTGCGTCTACCTCGACATCAGCCACAAGCCGGCGGATTTCGTGCGCGAGCATTTCCCGACCATCCACCGCCGCTGCCTGGAACTCGGGATCGACATCACGTCGCAGCCGATACCGGTGGTGCCGGCGGCGCACTACACCTGCGGCGGCGTCGTGACCGACATGAATGCGCGGACCGACCTGTGCAACCTGCACGCGGTCGGCGAGGTCACGTTCACCGGCCTGCACGGCGCCAACCGGCTGGCGTCCAATTCGCTGCTGGAGTGCCTGGTGTTCGGCCATGCCGCCGCCGCCGACATCCTCGCGTCGCCGCCCGCCCCGTCACTCGACCTGCCGCAGTGGGATGCCTCGCGCGTCACCGACCCCGACGAGGAAGTCGTGATCTCGCACAACTGGGACGAACTGCGCCGCTTCATGTGGGACTACGTCGGCATTGTCCGGACCAACAAGCGGCTGGCGCGCGCCACGCATCGCATCCGCCTGCTGCGGGCCGAGATCGATGAGTTCTACCGAAATTTCCGCGTCAGCAACGACCTGATCGAGCTGCGCAATCTGGTGCAGAGCGCCGACCTCATCATCCGCTCGGCGCAGCTGCGGCAGGAAAGCCGCGGGCTGCACTACAGCCGGGACTATCCCGAGACGCTGCCGATCGCGGGTAACACCGTACTCAACCCGCGCCCGGGAACCCTGTGTCCGAGCGTGTGCGGCCTGCCCAACGAAGCGACACCCTGATCCGGCGCAAGGCGTCGGCATCCGCGCTATCCGGCAGCAGCACGCGCGACCGTACCGTCCGGTCGGCCACCCGATACCGCAGCACCGTCAGCGACGGCGACGCCATGCTGTCGCCCAGCACCTCGACGTCCTGCCAATCCCCGGCCGGGCTCAGGCATTGCAGCCGGCCATCGGCCGCCAGCCGCAATCGCTCTCCCCGGCCTGCCCGCCACCAGCCCCACGCCAGCACCCCGGACAGGATGGCCACCAGGGCCAGCTGAAACACAGCGGGCAAGGTGGCGCGATGGATGGCAAATACCGCCAGCCCGGCGATCATTCCCAGCAACAGCCCCAACCGGCGTGAGGGCTTGAGTTCAATCTCGCGCATCAGCGTGTACACTTTTGCTCTTCATTGCCTCCCCTTTCGACTGGACCGTATCGTGATCGAATCCTGGAAAACCTTTCTGCAATCCCAAGGCGCCGCCATCGAGGGCAGCACCGTCCTCCATTACGGCGATGCCTCTGCCGAACGCTCGGCTGCCGCCGACGGCACTATTGTGGCGGATTTGTCGCAACTTGGCGTCATCGCCTTTCGCGGCGAGGACACGGCCACGTTCCTGCAGGGCCAGCTGACCAACGACGTGCGCAGCCTGCATGCCGACGGCGCGCAGTGGAGCGGCTACTGCAGCCCCAAGGGCCGCCTGCTCGGCAATTTCCTGATGTGGCGCCAGGGCGAGGATTATTGCCTGCAGCTGTCGGGCGACATCCTGCCCGCCGTGCAGAAGCGCCTCGGCATGTTCATCCTGCGCGCCAAGGTGCAGGGCCGCGATGCCAGCGACGAGACCGTCCGCCTGGTGGTGGCGGGCAAACAGGCCCGGGCGGCAGTGAGCGCTGCGATGGGGGCCGTGCCTGAAGCAGCAATGCGCTCGGTCGCCAGCGACGCCGGCCTGGTGATACGCGTGGGCGACGACAAGTTCGTGCTGTCCGTCGTGCCCGACCGCGCCGTCGCCGTCTGGCAGGTGCTGTGCGGTTCCGCCAGGCCGGTCGGGGCGCCGGTATGGGACTGGCTGCGCCTGAACGCAGGCATCCCGATGATCGTGGCCGCCACCCAGGAGCAGTTCGTCCCGCAGATGGTCAACCTCGAGGTGATCGGCGGCGTCAGTTTCCAGAAGGGCTGCTACCCCGGCCAGGAAATCGTCGCGCGCAGCCAGTATCTGGGCAAGCTCAAGCGCCGCATGTATCTGGCGCACGTGGACGCCGA
>JBFHQA010000040.1:0-19736 GCA_041592455.1 Thiobacillus sp.
CGCGCCTCCGCCAATGATCAGCAATTCGACGGGGTGCCACAGCGCCGCTAGGTATCCGCCGGCCAGCGCATAGCCGCCGAATACGCACAACATGATCCCGATATATCCACCAATGACTAGCACGTCCGTTTGTTCCTTTTCATACGCTCACTCAACAGGAGGAAGCCGCGTTCCCCGCCCCCTGAGTCGCAGCCTTCACACTGCGGGCTCTCAATGAAGGGATTCGACCAAATTCCTCAAAACTTGATGGCAAGAGTGGACAATTTTGGCTGCCCTCAAAGTCACATTCGCCACGCATACAGCCTGTGGCGCGCCCCCTCTGCCAGCGTCACTACGTGATCGGGATCCCGCGAATTCACAGGGAAAGACAAGCTGACGAACAAGCTTCCTGCCTGCATTTGCGATTGCGCCTGCTTCCACAGGTCTGGCATGGCGGCAGGCGACAGGAAGGCAAACACCACATCGAATCCGGACAGGTCGATCGCACCGTAGTCACGGCGCATCAGCTTGACCCGGCTGCGCTTGAGCCAGGCCCGCATGCGGCTGATCAGCCAGGGCGCAGGCGCAATCTCGGTGCCGGTAAATTCACCCTGTGGAAATCGCGACTCCAGATAGAACAGGATGCCGCCCATGCCGCTGCCTAGATCGATGAATCGAAACGGCTTGTCTGCTGGCAACAAGGGGGTGACGGCCTGCCATGCCTTGAGATCGGACAGGAACAGCGGGACCCGCGTCCTGAACGTGCTCCAGAAGAACAGCACCAGCAGCAGGAAAGCTGCCAGGTAAACCCAGGCGGGAATGCTCGCCTGCAGTGCCAGCAGCACGGACGGGAAGAACAGGAAGTGAAGCGGCGGCCACCACGACGGCTGGCGTACCGCAAAGCTCAGGATGGCGGCCAGTCCTCCCTGGATCAGCACCATCTGCCACAGTGCGGGCAGCACCATGGCCTGTGTCGCCAGACCATAGAAAAGCAATGCCGCCAACAGGATGGCGGCACATTGAATGATCAGGGACTGGAGGCTGACCGGAACGCGTGTCATGGCCGGTCTACCGACACGCTTGAACTCAGGCGCTGGCCGCCAGTTCGCGTTGCGCCTCGGCCTTGGCCTTGCGGGTCTTGCCAGCCCGGGCCGGCATGTTGCACAGACCGCACACGTATTCGTCATGAAGGTCGTCGGGATGCACGACGAAATGACCGCCGCAGCAACTGCATTCGGCCGTCTCCAGCATGTGGCTCTCGAAGAAGCGGTTCAGGGTCCAGGCACGGGTAAAGCTCAGCACTTCCTCGATCTGGTTGGTGTGCAGGTATTCCTGGTAGAGGCGATAGCTCTTCAGGACAGCCTCGATGCCGCTGCAATCACTGTTCCTGGTGATGTAGCGGTGAATGTTGATGAACATCGAGGAATGCACGTTCGGCATCCAGGTCAGGAACCAGTCGGTCGAGAACGGCAGCATGCCCTTGGGCGGCGACACGCCCTTGACCTCCTTGTAGAGCTTCAACAAACGCTCACGTGACAACGAGGTTTCAGACTCCAGCACCTGCGGGCGGGCGCCCAGTTCGATCAGTTCGATCGCCAGCTGGGTATCGCGCATTTCGGTCAACAGGCTCTTCTTGGTCATTGCCACCCCTCCTCGTCTCGTGTTGCTTCAGGCGAATGCCTCGACTGCCTGCCCTGCCATCAGGATGGCGGCATGCGACTGCGCCAGGGCACGATCCTTGGTGTAGCTGGTCAGCATGTTCAGCACCACGCCGTCATCGAAGCGGAAACGGGACACCATCATGCCGGACGCGGCGAGCTTGAGAATCTGGGCCGGGGTGAGTGCTTCGATCAACTCTGCGACATCCTGGCTGATCCCCAGACGGAAAACGGCGGTCGCCTTGTCTTCCTTGATCATGCTTTGCGCCAGCATCAGGTAGTTGAGGTTGACATCCCGCATTTCGTCGAGCATTTCGTCCAGTTTCATGTTCTTCACCTCTCAACACTTTTTTTTCGATTTCACGCTTAAGTCAGCGCTGTGAATTCGTTTTCGGACGACACCCCGGAAAGTTAATGTGGAAAAGCACTGTAATCGCAGACGGAAACTGGCCGGTCTGCTTGTAGGTGTTTGTCTTACGTACCCCCGGTCGATGGCCCGCGCGGACGACAATGAGCGTCCGCTGCCTCCCGGGAGGACAGAAGATTACATGTATGAATTCAAAGGGTTGAACAACCCGAGCGCAGTGGGCGCAGAGAAGCGGGACGCGTCAAGACCGCCCCGCCCTTCAATTGCGCTTGTAGATGTCCTCAAAGCGCACGATGTCGTCCTCGCCCAGATAGGTGCCGGACTGCACCTCGATCATGTGCAGGTCGATCTTGCCGGGGTTCTCCAGGCGATGTGTCGTTCCCAGCGGGATATACGTCGACTGGTTCTCGGTCAGCAGCTTGACGACGTCGCCGCAGGTCACGCTGGCCGTGCCGGACACCACGATCCAGTGCTCGGCGCGGTGATGGTGCATCTGCAGGCTGAGCTTCTCGCCCGGCTTGACCATGATGCGCTTGACCTGGAAACGCTCGCCTTCGTCGATGCCCTCGTACCAGCCCCAGGGCCGATAGACCTGCTTGTGGATCAGATGCTCGCAGCGCTTTTCGGCCTTTAGGCGGTCGACCAGCTTTTTCACGTCCTGCACCTGGTCCTTCTTCGCCACCAGCACCACGTCGGCGGTTTCCACCACCACCAGGTCGGACACGCCCAGCATCGCCACCATGCGGGATTCAGCCCGGACGAAGTTGTCGCGGGCGTTTTCCAGCATCACGTCGCCCCGGACTGCGTTGCCGTCGGCGTCCTTCTCGGCCACTTCCCACAAGGCGGTCCAGGCGCCGATGTCGTTCCAGGCCATGTCGGCCGGCACCACGGCCGCGCAGCGGGTATGTTCCATCACGGCGTAGTCGACCGACTCGGACGGGCACGACTCGAAGGCCGCGGGATCGAGACGAACAAAGTCCAGATCGAGCGTGGCCGCATCGAGCGCGGCCCGGCTGGCCTCCAGGATGTCCGGCCTCAGGGTCTGCAGTTCGTTGAGAAAATCGGCCGCGCGGAACAGGAACATGCCGCTGTTCCAGAAATAATCGCCCGACTCGACATACTGGCGAGCCGTTTCCAGGTCCGGTTTCTCGACGAATGCCTCGACCTGGTGCGCCCCGGCGGTGTCCCCCAGCGGAGCCCCCTTGCGGATGTAGCCATAGCCGGTCTCCGGCGTGGACGCGACGATGCCGAACGTTGTCAGGTGGCCGTTCGAAGCGGCTGCAGCCGCCGTACGAATCGCAGAGTGGAAGGCAGCCACGTCGCCGATCAGGTGATCGGCAGGCAGCACCAGCATCAGGGCCTCGGGGTCGTTGCGGGTGAGCATCATCGCAGCAACGGCAATGGCCGGCGCCGTATTGCGGCCAACCGGCTCCAGCACGATGGCATGGGGCGTCACGTCGATCTGCCGCATCTGCTCGGCAATCATGAATCGATGCTCGACATTGCACACCATCAGGGGCGCCGCCATTTCCGGCATGTCCGACAGCCGGCTGACCGTGTCCTGGAGCAGGCTCTGCTCGCTCGCAAGCGGTAGCAGCTGCTTGGGCAGCGCAGCGCGAGACAGAGGCCAGAGACGGGTTCCAGAGCCTCCGGATAGGATCACGGGATGGATAGTGGTCATGTCGCAGTACCGTTATTCAATGAAGTTATTCTCAAGACAAGGCCTGTTCCTGCCAGGCCTGCCGGGGCAGATGTCAGTCCATTCGTCGCTCGGCGATGCGTTCGACACAGTCATCCCAACTCCCCTCCCTGTCACGCCGGTTTTCTTCTAATGGCCCGGTTCGGCCCACCGGTTCACACGATTGTGCCATGAGTGCATGGTGATTTGATTCCAGTGCCGTCAACATTCGCTTGTATCAAGCTTCAAAGACACCATCATCGAAGCAGGACGTCGTGGGCGAACTGGCAATTCGAATATTTGCATCTAACATAACAGAAGCCCCTAAAGAAAGTCGAAGGGAAGCCGATACATCCAGTAATACCAGTGGCTGCATGCTTGAGGCCAGTAACGAATCCAGGTTTCTGGTTGTATACGGCTCAAGGTAGATTTCCCTTGTAGATTACCCGGTACGGGGGGTTTCCCCCCAGGCTCTCCTCCTCCTGCCAAACCGGGACTTTCGCGGCGCCTCTGGCGCCGCTTTTTATTGTCTTCCATCCGAAGCGCCGGGGTTGCCAACGCGTCAGAGCAGACCATAAAAAAGGCCTGCGGTCTCCCGCAGGCCTTCAGGATACCTGTGGCAAGCCCTAGAACCCGTCAGCAAATGCCTTGATGTCCGAAGAATTTCGGGCTTTCTTGAGCGCCTCGGCGGCACGCTCCTTGGCCAGTTTCTGCCTGGCGGCCTGCTCTTCCTTCGAGAGCTTGGCTTCAAGAAGCTTTTGCTTTTCGCGCTCGGCCTTTTCGGCCTGGAGCTGCCGTTCACGTTCAGCCTTCTCGGCCTGGAGTTGCCGCTCGCGCTCGGCCTTTTCGGCCTGCAGGCGCCGTTCGCGCTCGGCCCTTTCTGCCCGGGCCTGCTCTTCCTGGCGGGCTCGCGCTTCAGCCGCTTCACGCTCCTGGCGCTGTTTGGCTTCCTTGATTGCCTGCTGCCGTGCGCGCTCGGCTTCCCGCTTGCGCTCAGCCTCCTGACGCGCCTCTTCGGCCTCCAGACGCGCACGCGCCTTCTTGATGTCGTTCTGCAGTTGCTCGCCGGTCTGGCGAATGCGTTCGCTGACCGAACTCAGGTCATCCGCCGACATCCCGGCCGGATCAGCAGACAAGGCGTGTAAGGGCCACACGCATGCGACTGCAAGCGCAGCCGCATGGGCCCAGGTCAAGAATTTCATGTTTAGTCCCTTCCGTTGGTCTTGTTTGTCACAAGCGCGCCTGTCGGGGACGCTGCCGCTCATTCGATTCGAACAAGCCGGCAGGCACACCTCAAGCTCAGCCGCGCCACATGCTTGTGTGACTTACGGTCAGGACACGTCAAATCTTTACGGCTGTCAGGCCGGCACGGCCTCTTCGAACGCCAGATCCACCTTGCCATCGGCATCGATGTCGATCGTGACGCGGCCGCCGTGCGCCAGCCTGCCGAACAGCAACTCGTCCGCCAGGGCCTTGCGGATCGTGTCCTGGATCAGACGCGCCATCGGCCGGGCACCCATCAGCGGATCGAAGCCATGCTTGGCAAGATAGTCCTTCAAGGCGTCGGTGAAGACAGCCTCGACCTTCTTCTCGTGCAACTGCTCTTCCAGTTGCATCAGGAACTTGTCGACCACCTGCAGGATGATCGGCTCGGACAGCGGCGCAAAGGGAATGATCGCATCCAGGCGGTTGCGGAACTCGGGCGTGAACATGCGGCGAATCTCGCTCATCTCGTCACCGCTCTCGCGCGAATTGGAGAAGCCGATCGATGCCTTGTTGAGCATTTCCGCGCCGGCATTGGTCGTCATGATCAGCACGACGTTGCGGAAATCCGCCTTGCGGCCGTTGGTATCGGTCAGGGTGCCGTGGTCCATCACCTGCAGCAGCACGTTGAAGATGTCCGGGTGCGCCTTCTCGACTTCGTCCAGCAAAACAACCGCATAGGGATGCTTGTTGACAGCCTCGGTCAGCAGGCCACCCTGGTCGAAACCGACGTAGCCGGGCGGTGCGCCGATCAGCCGCGACACGGCATGACGCTCCATGTATTCCGACATGTCGAAGCGGATCAGCTCGACGCCCAGCACGTAGGCCAGCTGGCGCGCCACCTCGGTCTTGCCGACGCCGGTGGGGCCGGAGAACAGGAAGTTGCCGATGGGCTTCTGCGGATTGCCCAGGCCGCTGCGCGACATCTTGATCGCGGTGGTCAGGGCGTCGATCGCATTGTCCTGGCCGAACACGACGGTCTTGAGGTCGCGGTCGAGCGTCTTCAGCGAGCTCTTGTCGTCGGAGGACACGGTCTTGGGCGGGATGCGGGCAATCTTGGCGATGATTTCCTCGATTTCGCGCGGCGTGATCGTGCGCTTCTGCCGCGACTTGGGCAGGATGCGCTGCGCGGCCCCCGCCTCGTCGATGACGTCGATGGCCTTGTCCGGCAGATGACGGTCGTTGATGTAGCGGGCCGACAGCTGGGCCGCCGTGGTCAGGGCCGCCGCCGTGTACTTGACGCCGTGGTGATCCTCGAAGCGCGACTTCAGGCCGCGCAGGATCTCGACGGTCTCGTTGACCGAAGGCTCGGGAACGTCGACCTTCTGGAAACGCCGCGACAAGGCGTGATCCTTCTCGAAAATGCCGCGATATTCGGTGTATGTGGTCGCGCCAATGCAACGCAGCTGCCCGGACGACAGGGCCGGCTTTAGCAGGTTGGACGCGTCGAGCGTGCCGCCGGAGGCCGCACCCGCGCCAATCAGCGTATGGATTTCGTCGATGAACAGGATGGCCTTGGGATTCTCGGCCAGCTGCTTCAGCACGCCCTTGAGCCGCTGCTCGAAATCGCCCCGGTATTTGGTTCCGGCCAGCAACGCGCCCATGTCCAGCGCATAGACGGTGCTCTGCGCAAGGATGTCGGGTACGCTGCCTTCGATGATCCGCCGCGCCAGCCCCTCGGCGATGGCCGTCTTGCCGACGCCCGCCTCGCCAACCAGCAGGGGATTGTTCTTGCGGCGCCGGCACAGCGTCTGGATGACACGCACCAGTTCCTGGTCACGCCCGATCAGCGGATCGATCTTGCCTGCCAGCGCCAGGCCGTTCAGGTTCTGGGCAAAGCTGTCCAGCGGGGAGGCAGACTGCGAATCCGTGCTGGTCTCGGCCGGTTCTTCCGGACGGGCCGGCTCGCTCTGCGGGGTCTTGGTGATGCCGTGCGAGATGAAGTTGACGATATCGAGCCGGGTAATGCCCTGCTGGCCCAGGAAATACACGGCATGCGAGTCCTTTTCGCCAAACACGGCCACCAGCACGTTGGCGCCGGTGACTTCCTTCTTGCCCGACGACTGGACGTGCAGGATGGCGCGCTGGATCACGCGCTGGAAGCCGAGCGTGGGCTGTGTGTCGACTTCATTGTCGCCCTCGCCTTCGACCTTGGGCGTGTGCTCCTCGATGAATTTGGTGAGCTGTTCGCGCATGGAATCGATGTTGGCGCCGCACGCGCGCAGCACCTCGACCGCGGAGGGGTTGTCCAGCATGGCCAGCAGCAGATGCTCGACCGAAATGAATTCGTGGCGTTTCTGCCGCGCATCCATGAACGCCATATGCAGCGTGACTTCGAGTTCCTGGGCGATCATCTAACTTTCCTCCATCGTACATTGCAGCGGGTGCTGATGCTGCCGCGCGAAATCCACCACCAGTTCGACCTTGGTATGCGCGATATCCCGCGGGTAAACCCCGCACACCCCTACACCTTCAGTATGCACTTTGAGCATGATTTGTGTCGCCCGTTCTTGGTCGATGCCGAAAAATTTTTTGAGGACATGCACCACGAACTCCATGGGGGTGTAGTCGTCATTCAGCAGCAAAACCTTATACAAAGGCGGCGGCTTCACTTTTGCCGCTGTCGGTTCCAGTAGGGTACTGCTGTCTTTCTTGGTTGCCATAGCCGGAATAAAGCACGAATTCTGTTTCTATTTTGAGGTTATACGAGGAATTTTCAAGCCTGTCGAAAGTAGGGCTTAGGTTCCCGGCCAGCGTTTCGATCACCTGCGGACCCGCGCTGCTTGTGAAGTGCCCGGATGGCTAGCGGCCATCATTCGGAATATCCGCCCGCCCCTCGAATCTGTTCGCGGGCGTAATACCGGACGTCTCCCAGGGGCGCCACGACCAGGCCGCCCTCCGTGACGTGGTAGCCCGCCGCCCGGTCGCCGGCATGGTCAAAGCCGATCGTGGCACCGGGTGCAATCGAGTTGTGGCGGTCGATGATCGCCCGGCGCAACCGGGCACCGGCGCCGATGCGAACGTAGTCCATGATGACGCAGTCCTCGATCTCGGCGCCGTCCTCGACGACGACCTCGCGGCGCAGTATCGAATTGCGGATCCGGGCGTTGCCGACGATGGTCGCCGCGCCCATCAGCACATTGTCAAGGGTGCCGCGTATCACCCGCGCGGTCGGCCCCTGGTAGTGGCTCGAATAGATGGGCCACTGGGGGTTGAAGGCGTCAAAGCCAGGTTGCATGCCCAGGACGTCCAGGTGCGCGTCGAAATAGGCGTCCAGCGTGCCGACGTCGCGCCAGTAGCCTTTTTCCTCGTAGGGCTTGGTGCCCGGCACCACGTTGGTCGCGAAATCGTAGGCAAACACGCGGTGGGTTTGCGACAGGCGCGGCAGGACGTGGTGCCCGAAATCGGTTTCGCCACGCTGGTGCGCTTCTTCCAGAGCCGACCTCAGCAGGTCGGCCTTGAACAGGTAGTTTCCCATCGAGGCGTAGGCGCGATGAGGATCGCCGGGCATCGGGCTGGGCTGCCGGGGCTTTTCCTGGAAGCCGCGGATCCTGCCGGACGCATCGGTTTCGATGATGCCAAAATTGGAGGCTTGGCTGAGCGGCACCGGCAGCGCGGCCACGGTGGCGTCGGCGTCGTTCTCGCAATGGAAACGGATCATCTGCCGCACGTCCATGCGGTAGATATGGTCCGCCCCGAATACCACGACCATGTCGGGACGGTGCATGTTCATCAGGTTGAGGCTCTGGTAGACCGCGTCCGACGTCCCGCCGAACATCGGGCATTCCTTCGACATCTGCGGCGGCACGACCGTCACGAACTGGTCGGCGAACAGGGCCGACACAGACCATGCCTTGCGGATGTGCTCGATCAGGGACTGGGGCCGGTACTGGACCAGCAGGTAGATCGAGCGAATGTCCGAATTCACCAGGTTGCTCAGCACGAAATCGACGATCCGGTAACGACTTCCGAACGGCACGGCCGGCTTGCAGCGGTCGGTTGTCAGGGGCCTCAGGCGCGAGCCCTCGCCTCCCGCCATCACGAACGCCATGACTTTTGCGCACCCTCTCCTCTCAAGCATGTATATTTCCTTTAAGACTCCATGGAACCGAGCGATGTCCTTCCTCTTTTTTATAGTCGACATTGAACAGGGCGCCCAGGCATGAAGGTCTGGCCTGGTACCCCTTATCCGCTCGGCGCCACCTTCGACGGCGCCGGGACCAATTTCTCGCTGTTCTCGGAAGTGGCCGGGCGGGTGGAGCTCTGCCTGTTCGACGAGCAGGACCGGGAAACCCGGATCGACCTGCCCGAAGTGACCGGGCACTGCTGGCACGGCTATTTTCCCGACATCCAGCAGGGCCAGCGCTACGGCTTCCGCGTGCATGGCCCCTGGGCACCCGCACAGGGGCATCGCTGCAACCCGGCCAAGCTGCTGCTCGACCCGTATGCCAAGGCGATCGTAGGAGAAGTCCAATGGGACGAAGCCGTGTTCCCGTATCGGTTCGACGCAGGGCCGAACGTTCGCAACGACGCGGACAGCGCGCCCTTCATGCCCAAGTGCATCGTCCAGCAGCCGCTGTTCGACTGGGGCGGCGACGCGCTGCTGCGCAGGCCCTGGCACGAGACCGTCATCTACGAGCTTCACGTCAAGGGCTTCACCGCGCTGCATCCTGACATTCCGGACGAGTTGCGCGGCACGTATGCGGGGCTGGCCCACCCGGCCAGCATCGGCTATCTGAAGCAGCTGGGCGTGACCGCGGTCGAACTGATGCCTGTACATTATTTTCTGCAGGACAAGCACCTGGTCGACCTCGGGCTCCGCAACTACTGGGGATACAACTCGATCTCCTATCTCGCCCTGCATGCGGGCTACGCGGCCAACCAGCGGCCGGGCGCGGCCGTCGTCGAATTCAAGCAGATGGTCAAGGCGCTGCACCAGGCCGGCATCGAGGTGATCCTCGACGTGGTCTACAACCACACGGCCGAAGGCAATCACTACGGTCCGATCCTCAGTTTCAAGGGCATCGACAACGCCTATTACTACCGCGTGGTGGAAGGCGACCGCCAGCACTACATGGACTACACCGGCACCGGCAACAGCCTGAACCTGCGCCATCCGCACGTGCTGCAGCTGATCATGGATTCGCTGCGCTACTGGGTGCTGGAGATGCACGTGGACGGCTTTCGCTTCGACCTCGCCTCGACGCTGGCGCGCGAACTGCACGAGGTGCACCGGCTGTCATCGTTTTTCGACGTCATCCACCAGGACCCGGTCATCAGCCAGGTCAAGCTGATCGCCGAGCCCTGGGACGTGGGCGAAGGCGGCTACCAGGTTGGCAACTTTCCGCCCGGCTGGTCCGAGTGGAACGGCAAGTACCGCGACTGTCTGCGCGATTTCTGGCGCGGCCAGGACGAGACCCTGCGCGAGTTCGCCTACCGTTTCACCGGCAGCTCCGACCTGTATGCGGACGATTCGCGCAACCCCTTTGCCAGCATCAACTTCGTGACCGCCCACGACGGCTTCACGCTGCGCGACCTGGTGTCCTACAACGCCAAGCACAACCAGGCGAATGGCGAGGACAACCGCGACGGCACCGACGACAACCGGTCGTGGAACTGCGGCGAAGAAGGCCCCTCGAACAAGCCGGAGGTGAAGAAGCTCCGCGCCCGCCAGCAGCGCAACCTGCTGGTGACGCTGATGCTCTCGCAGGGCATTCCCATGCTGCTGGCGGGTGATGAATTCAGCCGCACGCAACAGGGCAACAACAATGCCTATTGCCAGGACAACGCACTCTCCTGGATCGACTGGTCCGCAACGGATCAGGACCTGTTGCAGTTCACCACCCGTCTGATCGCCTTTCGCCATGCACACCCGGCCTTTCGCCGCCGCGGCTGGTTCCTGGGTCAGGCCATCCACGGGGCCGACTGCAAGGACATCGCCTGGTTCACGCTCAAGGGGGAGCAGATGAGCGAGGAGCACTGGGGCGAAGGCTTTGCCAAAAGCCTGGGAGTATTCATCAACGGTGACACCATTCCCAACCCCAACACGCACGGCGAGCCGGTGACGGACGCCAGCTTCTACCTGATCTTCAACGCCCATTCAGACGCGCTGGAATTCGTCCTGCCGTCCGGCAACTGGGGGAAAAGCTGGCTGACCGTGCTCGACACGGCCCGCGGCTGGATCGATGTCGCCTCGCCGCTCAACGCAGGTGCACGATTGAAGGTGACCGCCCGCTCGGTGGTGCTGCTGCAGCGCCAGGACTGAGGCGTCACGACCCGGCCCAGGCCTGCTCCGCCTGCGGCCGCAGAACCGCATACGGAAACACCCGGAAAAGCTCTTCCAGCAACAGCTGGGGGGCGTTTTCGGTTACATGAACCGCATGCGACGCCTCCGTGAGGATATTGGTCCACTGCGCGCATGACCGATCGGGCGGCAGTTCTACCCGAGTGTGGCCCCAGACCGCCTCGCCCACGGGCAGCGTGCCCTGCTCTCCCATCAGGCCATCGAACAAGCGGGGAACGACGACCAGCACGGACCTGCCGCCGAAGTGGCGAGCGAAGGCGCACACATGCCCGGCCCGATCGCCCTGGACTTTCAAGGGTAGATAGTCGCCCTGGCCGAACAGGGCCTCGGCCTGGCGACGGAAGGCCAGCGTCTTCCAGATCAGGTACAGCTTGATCCGGCCGCTCTCGAGTTCATCCAGCAGATCGCAAGCGCAGCGCGCGGCCCCCCGTTCGTCGCATTGCGCCTGGAGGGCCGCGAGATGCTGCATGCGGATCGCGTAGTCGACCGGGCGCCGGTTGTCGGGGTCCACCAGGCTGAAATCCCACAGTTCGTTGCCCTGGTAGATATCCGGCACGCCGGGAGAGGTGAGCTTGAGCAACACCTGCGACAAACTGCTGAAGGCCCCCGCACGCGCCACCCGCTGCTGCAAAGGCCGGAAATCGCGCATGAACAGGTTCGTGGCGTCCGGCGTCAGCAGGCCCCGGACGAAATCCTGCAGCGCGGCCTCGTAAGGGGCGTTCGGATTGATCCAGGAGGTGTGCTGCTTGGCCTCGCGCGCCGCCTTGACCATGTAGGCCTCGATGCGCCCGGACAGTTGATCCAGCCCGGTCGCGTCGGGGGCCTCGAAAGTCCAGACCCCCAGCAGCGTCTGGTACAGCAGGTATTCGTCGTTGCGGCTCGGCGCCCACTGATCGTCGATCTGCCGCCGCTTGCTGCGGTTGAGCGTGTCCCAGCGCTGCAGGGCCTGCTCCCACGCATCCGGCATTTCCGACAACGTGCTGATGCGGGCGCGTACATCTTCCGAGCGCTTGTTGTCGTGGGTCGAACTGGCCAGCATGGCGTGAGGCCAGCGCTGCGAACGCGCCTGGTTGGCGTGATGAAAGGCAGCGACCGAGACGCCGAAGCGGTCCGGCTCGGACCCGACTTCATTCAGCGAGGCGAGGCGGTGGTATTGGTAAAAGCTCGTGTCCTCGACCGACTTGGCCATCACCGGGCTGCTGAACTGCTGGAATTTCATCGCCAGTGCGCTGACCGCCTGTCGGTATTCATCCGCCCTGCCCTGGCCGTGGCGCGCCAGCAGGACCTCTCGAACGAAGTCGTAGATGCTGGTGTCGGCCGCCAGGCTCTGCTTTCGGGCCAGTCCGACGGCCCAGTCGACATAGCGCGCGTCGTCGGGCGTGGCCTCGCCGTCGTTGACATAGGTGCGATAGACGGGAAAACACGACACGATGTCGGCCAGCGCGCCGCGCAGGGTGTTGAGGGTGAAATCGCAGGTTCGCCGGTCGCCCTTGGCGATGCGCGTCAACTGGGTGGCCAGCACCTGCAGCTCCCCGGCCAGCGAGGTCTCCATGATCAGATGCTTGTTCGCCCGCACCAGGGCGTCGTAGTCCGGCTGTTCGCCGATGAAGTCCTGATAGATGCGCGTGAAGCGTGCTTCTGCCTGATGGTCGACGAACAGGCCGCTGCAGGCCGCGGCGAAGTCGTAGCCCGTGGTGCCATGCACGGCCCAGCGATCAGGCAGGTGCTCGTGCACGGCCAGGATCTTTTCCACGACGAGATAGAGGGGGTGGGATCGGGCTGCCGTCGCTTCCTCGTCTTCGACCCGGGCCAGGGCGCCGGCCATGGCCTGCAGGCGATCGAAATACTCGCCCGGGGCATACAGGCCGTCTGGATGGTCTATACGCAGGCCATTCACATAGCCGCGCGACAGCAGCTCCCGCACCAGGCGATGCGTGGCCTCGAACACCTCGGGATTGTCCATGCGCAAGGCCGCCAGGTCGTTGATGTCGAAGAAGCGGCGATAGTTGATCTCGTCTGCCGCCACGCGCCAGAAAGCAAGCCGGTAGGCCTGCGCTTCGAGCAGGTCGTGCATCAGGTCGAAGCGGCCCGTGCCTGACGGATCGCCATTGAAGGCCGCGACGTTTTCCTGCATGAAGCGGGCGATGTCGGCGCTGGACACATACAGCGAGGCCAGATGATGCTTGTGCACTTCCTTGTCGCGCGCGCGCTCGGCTACAGACGGCGGATCTGCGCCGTCGCGACCGGGCAGGTAGCTGAAGGCGGTCACCAGCGTCTGGAATTCCAGCAGTTGCGGATGCTCCGCCCCCATTCTGGCCTGCAGGGTGTCCAGTTGATGCGACAGGATGTGCGGGTAGGTTCGCGGATCTACCGGGAACCGGTGTTCATAGTAGTAGACGCTGAACGCGCCCTGCTCCGCATCGAAAGCCAGCCTGAGTTCTCCCGCTTCGAGCACGGCGCCATAGTGGTCGCCCAGCACCGGAAGCAGCACCCTGCCGGGCATGCCGTCGGCAAGGGGGTACCAGTCGATGTCGAAGTAGCCGGCAAAGCGGGAGGCGGGACCGTTCTCCAGCACATCGAGCCACCAGGCGTTGTCGGCGCCCATGATGCCCATGTGGTTGGGCACCATGTCCATGATCTGCCCCATGCCCAGGCGCTTGAGCGCAGCCACGAACTGCTCGAAATCCTCGGCGCTGGCGATCTCGGGATTGAGGCTGCTGTGATCGGTGATGTCGTAGCCATGACGGCTGCCGGGGCGCGCCTTGAGGAGGGGCGACAGGTAGCAATGACTGATTCCCAACGCATCGAGGTAAGCCAGCAATCCGGTCGCCTGGTTCAGCGTGAAATCCCGATGCAGCTGCAGGCGGTAGGTCGCGCGCGGGATCCACAAGTGCACGCCATCCTGCCTGAGCCCGCGAGCAGGCCCTGGCGCATGCGTCACCGGGCGCTCCTGCCGCAGGGCTTGAAGGATGCCGCCCAGATAAGGACTGTCGCCCCACTCATCCAGGTTGAGCGGCATTTTCAGCCGCCAGCAGGGATAGGTTGGATCGACGGTGCCCGGCAAGTTGGGCTGTTCGTGGACGCCGAGTCCGTCTTCCATCTGCAGCAGCATGACCTTCGACGGTGCGCGTGCCAGGTAGCGGTAGACCGCGGCTGCCAGTTCGGCCGTCATCTCGGGAAAGGCCACCGGCTGAACGCCCTTGTCGGGCGGCAACACGCCTTCGCCCGACAAGGCGATCAGCAAATGCGCGCGATCTTCCGAGCGCGTGACGACCTGCTGGTCGCGCACCTCCGTATCCGGAAACAGATGCAGGCGGTCGCGCAGGTCGATGTCCAGCCCCTGCCAGTAGCCCGCCAGGGTCGGAAGATCGTGTGTCGTAACGGCCGCGGCTGCCTGCGCGGGATAGTCCCTAGGCGGACTCAGCCGGCCATCCTCCTGCCGCTCCAGGTACAGCAGTCGCGTCGACAGCACGTCCATCGGATGCAGGGCTTCGCGCACTTCGTCCGGCACGGTGCCGAGATCCTCGCCCACCACCAGGCAGCGGTTGCGCTGGCTCTCCAGCGCCAGGATGCCCAGCAGGTCCTCGAACGGATAGCGGACATAGGCACCGGCGGCGATGGGATGGCCGCGCGCCACCCAGAACAAGCGATACAGGCCCATCACGTGATCCAGGCGCAGCGCGCCCGAATCGCGCATGTTGGCGCGCAGCAGTTCGATAAAGGGCAGGTAGGCGTGTTCCTTCAATCGATACGGGATCCAGGGCGGCAAGCCCCAGTCCTGCCCCAGCCGGTTGAAGTCGTCCGGCGGCGCGCCGGCACTGGCTTTCAGCGCATAGAGGTCGCGCCGCATCCAGGTTGCGGCGCCACCCTCAGCCACGCCGATTGCCAGGTCGAGCATCACGCCGATGCCCAGCCCCATTTCCCAGGAGCGCGTGCCGGCCTGAGCCAGTTGTCGGGAGACCTGCCACTGGAGATATTCGTGGTATTCAATCTGCTCGAGATGCGCGTTGCAGAACGCTGTCACGTCCTCGGAATGCGGATACCGATATCCCTCCGGCCAGGCAGGCCAGCCCCACACGTCATTGTCCTGCGAACGAAAATGCGCTTGCAGCACCTCGAACTGCGCCTGCATGCGCAGGCTTTCGCCGTGCTCGTTCTGGAACCGGCGGAAAGCCCGCGCCCGTTCGCTGTCATGTTCCAGGTGAGTTGCCCGGAAGTGCTCGTACAGGCGGCCGAGTACTCTCGACTTGGCTTCGGCCACGCCCCGGTAGTCCACCTGGCCGGACGCCCGCAGCGCCCGCAGCTGCGCCTGGAACCGCGGGTCGTGCACCATCTCGCGTGCTTCCGCGCATTCGGCGAAATCCGGCACGCCCTCGACATCCAGATACAGGATGTTGAAATAGGCCCGGCTCGACGGGCTATACGGACTCGCATGATCCGGCGCGTCCGGAAACAGCGCATGCAGCGGATTCAGCAACACGGTACTGGCACCGACATCCGCGCAGTATTCGACGAGCCTCCGCAGGTCGCCCAGGTCGCCCATGCCCCAGTTGCGCTCCGAACGGACGCCGTATAGCTGGACGGCAAAGCCCCATACGCGGCCTTCGCCCTGGATCGCCGGCGGCTGGTAGCAGGTGGAAGGCGTGACGATGAAGGCCATTACGGCATGGGGCCCCTTGCCGTCCGCCCGCTCGATCAGCAAGCGGTGATAACCCGTCTCGACTGGCTGCTCCAGTTTCAGGATCCGACGCACGTACGCCTTGTCGTCCAGTGTGTTGCGGCCATCCTCTTCGCAGGCGTCGGACGAGAACGTGCCCGCCTCCTCGCCGCCAGACTCCTTGATCAGCCGCCACCGGAAGTCCCGTGAGGCCTCGTCCAGCGGCAAGGACAGCGGAATGCGATACGGCAAGGACTCGGCCCGCACCACTTGCACCGGTGGCAGCACGCGCCCCCATTCCCGCGCCTCGAAAGCCTGGAGCGACTGCAGAATGTCCTCGTCCGTGTCCGCCGCGACGTCCATGGCTGCGAGCAATGCGCGCTTGACGTTGTCCGGCGTGTGGAAGGCCCGGTTCCAGATGTCGCGGTACACCGGCAGCACGCCGCACCGCTCGCACAAATGATCGAGCAGGGACGTCATGCCGCCCTCCCCTGGTCTTCAAGGGTCCAGACGACGGTCCATGGCGGCAACACGTCCGGCCGGTGCCCCTCGATTCCGGGCGTTTCGAACAGGACTCGGCCCGCCGACCGGCCCGCGTCCAGCGGCTCGTTGGACAGGTTGGCCAGCAAATGCAGGATCGTGCCGTCGGCCATCCGCCACTGCACCCGGAGCCCTCCGGCACCCATCGCTTCATACTGGGCGGCCTGCCCGACCATCCCGCGCAGGCGCGGCACGATCGCGTCGCGGCGCAACTGCAGCAGGTGCCGATAATAGGCGAGCCACTCCGCGCTCACCTTGTCCTTGAGCGCCTCCCAATTGAGTCGGGAAGCATGAAAGGTCTCGACCAGGTTCGGGTCGGGAATGGAAGCCAGCGACGCGGCATCCGCGAAGCGGGCAAACTTGCCGAATTCGCGCCGCCGGCCTTGCGTCACGGCATCGCGCAGTTCCTCGCCAAAATCGCAAAAAAACAGGAAAGGCGTCTCTGCCGCGAACTCCTCGCCCATGAACAGCATGGGGATGCTCGGCGCCAGCAGGGTGATGGCCGCCGCGGCACGCACGGCCTGGCCGCGCGCGATGCGGCTGATCCGTTCGCCGAAGGCACGGTTGCCCACCTGGTCATGGCATTGCAGGAACGAGACGAAGCACAGGGGCGACAACTGGCTGCTCGGTTCGCCCCGCAAGGCCATGTCGCGGAACGGCGACGGCTCGCCCTGATAGGCAAAGCCTTCCGCCAGGCACCGCCCCAGGTGCCGGTTGGGCGACTCGGCATAGTCGGCGTAATAGCCGTCCTTTTCGCCGGTACAAAGTACGTGCAGGGCATGGTGGATGTCGTCGTTCCACTGGGCGGCATAGCGGCCCCGGCCCAGATGGTGCGCCTCGTTGGAATCGTTCTCCAGGATCAGGTGGACCATGCGCTCCGGCCCCATCGCCGCATGCACGCGTTCGGCCAGTTCGGTCAGGACATGCGTGCCGGATTCATCGATGATTGCGTGCACCGCATCGAGCCGCAGGCCATCCAGATGGAACTCCTCCAGCCAGTAAAGCGCGTTGTGGATGAAGAATTCACGCACCGTGGCGCTGTCAGGGCCATCGAAGTTGATTGCCGCGCCCCAGGGCGTGTGATGACGCTCGGTGAAAAACGACCGGGCATAGACATGCAGGTAATTGCCCTCCGGGCCGAAATGGTTGTACACCACGTCGAGAAACACCATCAGGCCCCTGGCGTGCGCGGCCTGGATCAGGGTTTTCAATTCATCCGGGCTGCCGTATCGGCTGTCCGGTGCATACAGCAGCACGCCGTCGTAACCCCAGTTGCGCCCCCCCGGAAAATCCGCCACCGGCATCAGCTCGATGGCCGTGACGCCCAGGTCGACCAGATGATCGAGATGCTTCATCGCGCCGGCAAACGTTCCTTCGATGGAGAACGTGCCCACGTGCAACTCGTAAATCACGGCTTCTTCCCAGCGCCTGCCTCGCCAGGCATCATCCTGCCAGCAGAACGCCGTGGGATCGACGACGACGCTGGCACCATGCACATCGTCCAGATTGGCACGCGAGGCCGGGTCGGGCACGCGCAGCCCTTCCATCACCTCGAACCGGTACAGCGTGCCCGGATGCGCGTCGGGCACGAGCAGATCGAACCATCCACCCGGCTGACGGTTCATCGGCAACAACAGGCAATGCATGCCGTTTTCCACGCACAGCCGGACGCTCGAACAGCCTGGCGCCCACAAGCGGAAACGCACGCCCTGTGGTGTGATGTCGGTTCCGAATGGCATGGCGTGGCATCGTGTCGGCATGCTCATCCCCGTTCATCCCTGCGCCAGTCTCTGCAGTTGACGTATGACCGATCCGGTCTGGGGTGCTCGACTGTCGAGCGCCTGGCTCACCTGTGCAATGACCCGCTCGGCCCTGAACAGGGTCGTCAGCGCCTCGACGGACGATGGATCGGCCGGATGAGAGGCATGACCCGCCATGGCCTTGCAGTAGCTGCCGAAGAAAGCCCCGATCGAAGCGTCTTCCCATGCGTCAACCTGTTCACGCAGCGGCACATGGATCTCGGGCGCATCTCCTGAAACATGTTCGAGCGCTCTGCCCCCCGCCTGGGCCAGTGAAACCATCATGTCGGCCACGTCCCTGAGCGGTGGGTGCTTGCCGCGACGCTCGGCCCAGCTGCGCCCAGGCCCGCCCCCGTAGTTGGCGATCAGGAAATCGTTGTTGACCAGCCAGGCCTGTCCCAGATGGAAATTGCCGTGGCAGCGGGTTTTCATTCCGCCCAGATGCACGCGGGTGACACGCTTGATGCAGCGGTAGAGATCGGGCCGGCAGGCAACCATGGAAAGCGCCGCAGAGTGTGCAGGCTCGACCAGTTGCGGCAGGGCCGCGTCCAGTTTCTCGAACATGGCCTCCATGCCATGCTGGACCGCATTGACCCAGTCGAGAATATCCCGGGCTTCGATGGGCTCGCTGCCGAACGCTCCCGTCTTGTCGTCATGGGCCAGCGCCCGGTGGAATTCGGCCGTGCGCAGCCCGAGGGTGTGCAACAACGCGAGATAGGCCGAGTGCACCCCGGCCGGCGGATGCTTCGGTCCGGCGCGGCATTCGTCCAGATAGCGCTCCAGGTAATCCATCGTGTAGCTTTGGGCGTTCCCCTGGTTGGCGGCGTAGCATTCCAGGATCGCCAGGGTCGACTCGTGGCCGCGCGGATCGGTGTATTCGACCGTTCCGGCCAGCTGGGGCACGTGGTTGAATTTTGCCGTTTCGATCAGGAAGCGCGACATCTCGAGCTCGGGGTGCGTCCCTTCCATCAGCCAGCGGTAGCTCTTCAGCACCAGCCTGTCGTCCAGGTTCACGCGCAGGCGGCCATGCTCGGACACGGCCCGCACGATGGACGCGTCGCCGACCTTGCAGGCAAACCCCGGAAAGGCGCGGGTTGCACGAAATGTCAGCCTGCCAGGTCCGAACTCGACGGCTTCGCCCTGCTCCATGGCGGACACGACCGAGCAACAGAAGCGATCGTCCCAGAACGCGTCGAACAGCGCGCCGATTCGGGACTGCCGCCGCACCTTGGCCAGGGTCACATGCAGGATCGAATTGACGCGCTCTTCGCCGTCTTCGTCCCAGGCCAGCGCAAGGGGGATGGCATAGTGGTGCACGCCACCATCCGGCAGGGTGACCGTGACGGTGGCCAGCAGCCAGCTGCCGGCCCCGGTTGTCCATTCGCGCACCGCCCCGAAGCTGAATGCCACCGACGCTTCGTCGCGATCGGCAAACCAGGGCTGGGCGCGGAAGAAGCGAGGCATGATCTGCTGCTCCAGTTGCATGCGCGC